>NYTD01000151.1 GCA_002683315.1 Deltaproteobacteria bacterium
CACATTTTTTTTGTTTTTGATCGGTTGTGCAGAAGACAAAGAGCAAGAAGCTCCCAATTTAACCATCACTGAAAATGAAACCTGTGGAGGAACGGCTCCCGTGATTGAAGAGTTGAGCTGTGAAAATACAGGAATGCAATTTTATCCAGATGCCGGGGTTGATCTTCCGACATTCACAATCCGAGCGGAAATCAGTGATGAAGATGCAGATCTAACCAGCTACAGCATGTTAATTGAGTTCGATACAGATCTGGATAATGCTCTGGGTGATGATGCACAAGAATTAACCGTACAAGGCTCATTAGGAAGCAATGCGTGCTCCATATCATCAGCTGATGTAGGAGCCTCTGTATACCTACAAGGAGGCCCACCAAACCACTCTACGACCTATGAGTGGTATATATCCATTTTTGATGCATCAGGAGATCGTTCTCAAGCCGAAATGATTGTTTGTACAACACCTGATGAGGATGGTAACGGAGAGCCATATTAGGTTTGTGCCTGAGACTATTTTTTGGCGGTGATTCTACGAACTTGGAGAACACCTGAAATCTTACGGATGGTTCTCATGAGGTTGTTCAGTGCGGAGACATCTTTGATAATAATTTCAAGGTATAGATTGGCGCGATGAGCTTCACCAGATCGTCCATCCATTCGAATCACATTCACATTTTGTGTCTTGCAGACGGCTCCTAGATCGGCGAGAATACCCATTTGATCATTGCATACAATATCCAAAGCGGTAGTATGAGCTGTTTCGGTATTTTGCTCCCATTCTACTTCAATTCGCAAAAATGCATCAGAGTGGAGCAGTTGTGGGCAATCAGAACGATGAATAGAAATCCCTCGACCTCGTGTGATAAATCCCGTAATAGGCTCTCCAGGTAGTGGAGAACAGCACTTGGCAAATGATGTCAGAACATTTCCCTTACCTCCTACTGTGACAGCAGAGGTAGGTTTGGATCGCATTTTCGAGATAAAAGAGCTAATCTTGCTTTTGGGCTTTTGGCTTTCTTCAGGGAAAAGTCCTTTGATTACTTTTGATAGAGTAGTAGCACCTGAAGATATACTCAGATACAGGTGCTCTGGTTCTTTGAATCCCAAAGGTTTGTATACATCTTTCAGAAGACCTGTTTTGATGAGCTTTGTTAGTGTAGTACTTCTCTTTAATGCTTCTTTTTCAAGAATTTCTTTTCCCAGAGCGATGCCCAATTGTCGTTCTTCTTCACGAATATAATGTCGTATTTTGGAAATGGCTCTACCAGTGCGGGCTATATCAAGCCATGCACGTTTGGGGGTTTGATTGGGAGATGTTTGTACTGAGATTCTATCTCCATTTTGCAACACATACCGCAGAGGAACCATCTTTCCATTTGCGAACGCACCTGTACATTGATTTCCAACTTCTGTATGAATGGCATAGGCAAAATCAAGTGCAGTGGCTTGTTGAGGAAATATTTTGATGTCACCTTTTGGTGTGAAGACGAAGATTTCATTAGAAAAGAGGTCTACTTTTACGGTTTCTAAAAACTCAGCAGGATCCTGGATCTCTTTGGCAGCTTCGAAAAGGGCGCGAAGTTTGGATATTTTTTGGACGTCGGATTTAGAGAGAGCCAAATGACCTTCTTTATATCTCCAGTGTGCGGCGATCCCATATTCAGCAAATTGGTGCATATCATGAGTTCGTATCTGGATCTCTACTTGTTCTCCACTAGGAATGACAACGGTATGCAAGGACTGATACCCATTGGATTTTGGTTGTGCAATATAGTCTTTGAGTCTTTCTGGATGATGCGAATAGGTTCCGTGAATATAGCCTAAGCTTGCATAGCACTCGTGTAGATCATGAACGATCACACGAAACGCGATGAGATCATGAACTTGTTCAAATCGGATACTTTGCGACTCCATTTTTCGATATATGGAAACCAAGTGCTTTGTACGTCCGTATATCGTACAATGAATTCCTTTGCTGGATAAAAGTTCTTCCAATTTGATTTTGAATTGTTTGATATATTCGTTGTTGTCTTTGCTTCTATCAGAGAGACTGTTCGATAATTGTTCATATATATCTGGCTCCAAGTATCGAAAGCAGAGATCTTCAAGCTCAGATTTGACTCTGGAAAGTCCCAATCGATTGGCGATGGGGGCAAAGATGTCCATCGTTTCGCGAGAAATAGCTTTTTGACGATCGCTCTTCATATGTTGCATAGTGCGCATATTGTGAAGTCGGTCAGCTAGTTTTACGAGAACAACACGGATATCGTTGGACATCGCAAGCACCATTTTTCGAAAATTTTCCGCTTGCGCTTCCTCTTTACTGCGGAACTGAAGTTTTCCTATTTTGGTGACACCATCAACCAAGTCAGCAACATCGAGACCAAAATTCTCTTCTAGGTCTGCATGGGTGACCATACAGTCTTCCATTGTATCGTGTAAGAGTCCTGTTGCAATGGTATCAACATCCATTTTCATATCGGCTAGAATCATCGAAACAGCAAGTGGATGCGTCAAATAAGCTTCTCCACTTTTCCGCATTTGTCCGTTATGGGCTTGGGCTGCAAAGATATAGGCATTGACAAGGGTTTGTATATCTGCATCCTTTGCATATTGTTGTACAGCTGTGATGAGTTCGTTCAGGCGCATGCTCGAAAGTCCTTATGGTGGATTCATAATAAAAAATCAGGAATTGTTCCCAAGGAACATCCCAATGTTTTTTCAGTTAAAATATTATAGACAATGTGGAGCAGAGAAAGCGAATAATTTAAGATGTAAATCTTTCAATCCACTGATTTCTATGACTTCTTTGAAGTAGAGTCGCGATTAATATTGCCTGAAATTGATCTTGTGCACTTTGTAGATCATCATTGATAAGCAGATAGTCAAAACCCTGACAGTGTTGTAATTGCTCTCGTATCTGTAACATTCGTGCAGAGATAACCTCTTCTGAATCTGTATTTCTATTTCGAAGTCTTTTCTCAACGATTTCAATGCTTGGAGGTAAAATAAATATGGAGACACATTCTGGCATACGGGCGCGAACCTGTGCGGCTCCTTGTGGATCGATATCAAGAAGAATACTTTCTCCTTTATTAAGAGCATTCATGATCGGCTCTTTGGGAGTTCCATAAAAATTATCGTACACTTTTGCCCATTCAAGGAATTCTTTGTCTTCCACTTTTTTACGAAAGGTTGGGGTATCCCAAAAGTGATAGTCGACACCATCCTTTTCTGTGTCTCTTGCTGGTCGTGTGGTTGCGGATATCGAAAAAGAGATATGAGGCGTATGCTTGAGTGCATGTCGAACCAGCGTTGTTTTTCCAGTTCCACTTGGACCAGTCACAACAAATAAGGCTCCTTTATTTGGGGCTGTCCATTTTTTTAATGAAATACTCATATTCTCTTCTCCACAGTGCAGACGGTTTGAAGTGGGCAAGAAGTGCATATTGAGGACACATACTTTTTTTGGCAACTGCCCGATATGCCAAGATGTGCAATGGCAAAGTCATAGCGAATTGGATCTTTTTCGTCAAGTTTCCTCAACGATTCGGTAATCGCTCGTGCTGTTTTATTATTTGCTGATTTTTGAGAGCATAATCCAAGCATGAGCGAAATTTGATGAACATGGGTATCAAGTGGTATAATAAGCTTCTGCGAGGGGATATCCCAGATGCCAAGATCAGGGAATTCAACTCGAATCATCCATCGTAAGAAGAGATTCCATCTCTTACAGGCTGATCCAGAAGCTGGGCGAGAAAGCATATGTCGGAAACTACGAGGCAGGGTAGATTGCTTCCATCCGATAGAAGAGGCTCGTTTTTGTGCGTGACGTGAAATGTTCGCGACAAATGCATCCAGAGCAGTATTAATATTGTCATGATCCGTACTATAGCCTTGTTGGAAACAGGAAAACAATGAAGAGTATTCTGAGCATACTCCTTGGAGTCCAACAGCAAGAAGAGCAAAGTCTGGAGACTTGTTTAAACGATAGTAGATGTGTTCTATTCGTTGACTATGTGCATTAGAGAAAGCATTAACCCACGCTCTGGGGCCTCCAAAATGATCGGCTTCATCCAAGATTTTTTCTATGATTGGGAAAAAAGAAGCAACACGACCATATGCTAACTGTGCCGCAAATACGGCTGCAATTTCTTGGTCGTACTGCTTTTCGTATCGGTGAACAAAGGATAGGGGATCATTTTGGAGTGACTTTTGGGGATCCCGTTCTATAAGTAGGGATTCCAATGCTTTTTTTAGAGCACTCATTCTATATCAACTGCTTCTTCACGGATCTGTTCTAGTACTGTTTTAATATCTACAATTAACGAGCTAATCTCATGCTTGGGAGTTTTGGATGCGACAATATTAATTTCACGACTGAGATCTTGAAGGATAAAATCTATCTTTCGACCAAGAGGCTCAATTCGTTCTATAATTCCAGATAGTCGATCGCAGGCAGAACGAAATTTGAGTAGCTCTTGTGAAACATCTGATTTATCTACAAGTACAGCTGCTTCTTGTGCGAGTCGTTTTGGGTTGTATTGTGCACCCAGAAGTCGTTTCAGTTTTGTTTCAAGTCGTTCAAATAGATAGATGGATATATGTTCATTTTGCTCTTCGATTTGGCTTCGTTTTTGCTGTAATAGATCGATAAGAGGCACCAGTCGATCTTTACTCTCTTGTCCAAGTGCAGCCCGATGATTTTGAAGGTGATCAATAGCAGCTTCAAGTGCCGTTTCTACCAGGACCCATTCAAGATTTGCATTGGGTAATTCTTCTTTAATGACGAGTACGCCGGGTTTATCAATAATGCTTGAGAATGGAATCGCTTCTTCTTCTCGTTGAATACGTTTGGCAACATGCTGCATGGCGAGAAGATAGCGTTCACCAAGAAGTGGATCTGCAGAAATTTGATGCGTGCTGTCTAGTGTGATTCGATGTACAAAAACTTCTATTCGACCTCTTGCAATGGATTGAGAGATTGTTTTTCGTATACGAGGCTCTAGTGACAAGTAGCCTTTGGGCACACGAATTTGAACCTCTCGAAATCGATGCACAGAGGAGCGAAGTTCAATGGTCACGGATATATTTTTGTTAGAGGCTTCACCTCTACCATATGCTGTCATACAATTCATAATGGCTTATATAACCAAGTCAGCACAGAAAACAATGAAAAGAAGCAAAGCGGAATACTGTGTATTAAGATAAAAGTTTGTATGTATGGATTACAGTCCAGTGATGGATTTGGTCGCCCAATTAATGCTGGCCACTGGGGTGTAGGAATCTTCTACAGATATACCGCGTGTTACAGACCAAACCATAGCACCGTCGAGGTAAATATTAATGGTGACATCATTACTTCCGCTGTATACAGAGCCAGGGTAGTCATGAATAACGACGGTATAAGTCCCATTGCTTTGGGGGTCAGCAATGTTTATATTTTCAGGACCTGTACCAGAGATGTCATCCAAATCGAGGATGGGGTCGTCACCAGCATAGCCATACTGGCCCCAGTCCAATGATGACCAGACGCAATTTCCATAATAACAATCTTGGTCAGATTCAAGAGCATCCGACCAGTATGATCCCGGAGCGATGAGATGAAGATCCATATCATCTCCAGAATGTACCCAGTACATTTCCACCCATAGGTTTTGAGATGGAATAGCCTCAAGCAGTGCATCACAAGTATCGGATAGTCCTTCTTGGTTTGTGACTGTTAGACGCCCCATATATTCTCCTGCAACATCGGGCATATAGGGAACAGTTGTAGTGCTTGAATAGCTGGAGTCAAACATAGGATATGCAGTACCTTCTGGATAGGAGATCAATTCCCAAGAATAGGTGAGGGTACCACCATTTGGGTCAACAGATGCAGAACCATCAAATGTAGCTTCTTCAAATGGAGGGCTTACTGGATTTGGGGTTACCGTACAGATGGCGTTTGGTGGAGTTCCTTCTTCGATCGGAGCTTCCGGTTCAGGTTCTTCCCCGGGTTCCGAGGATGGATTGGGTGTTCCAGAATCTTCCGTAATGGCAGCAGTATCATCTGGACTTGGATTTACCTTTTCAATGCTATCAACGCTATACTCAGAACAGGCACACAACAGTGCCATCAAAACCATACTACGCATGAAGACTCCTTAATAAGAATGAAAGAAATGTATCACTTTTTTACGGGTCTTGTTTTGATTCTCAAAAAAATAGTGTTGCTTTTAATATTTTTTTACAGAAAAAAATTGTAAACCTATTGCTTTGTCAAGACTTGATTAACGTTTTTTCTTTTTCTTTTTCAACTTTAATCGTTTGCGCGATTCGGCGAGTCGTTTTGCTTTCTCTTGCGGAGTTCTTTTGGGCTTTTTGGGCTGTCCCATATTTGGGAATCCCCCTCCCATGTTGGGGAATCCACCTCCTCCCATGTTGGGGAATCCTCCTCCTCCCATATTGGGGAATCCTCCTCCTCCCATATTGGGGAATCCTCCTTTGCCTTTCATCATATTGGCAAGCATTCCTGATTGTCCCAGCTGTCCCATCATTGCTCTTGCTTGAAGGAATCGGTCGTAGAATGCTTCGATGTCTTCAAGAGATCGCCCACATCCTTTGGCGATTCTTTTAAGTCGAGAGGTCTCCAATATATCTGGGTTTTTTCTTTCTTGCTTTGTCATTGATTGGATGATGGCTTTGACTTTCGTCAGTTCTCGATCGTCCAGCGCTTCCTTTGGAATATTGGCCATCATATTGCTCATTCCCGGTATTCGTTCCATCAAAGATCGAAGAGAGCCCATTTTTTGAATCATCTGCATTTGACGAAGAAAATCATCGAAACCAAAGTCTCCTTGTAGCATTTTCATCGCATCTTTTTCTGCGTCTTCATGTGTGGTGACTTTTTCAAAGTCATTCATAAGTCCAACAACATCTCCGAATCCCAAAATACGATCAGCCAGACCTTGAGGACGAAATTCTTCTAAAGCATCCAAATCTTCGCCCATACCCAAAAATTTAATAGGTTTTCCTGTTACCTCTTTGATCGATAGTGCTGCACCGCCACGAGCATCACCGTCGAGTTTGGTGAGAATGAAGCCACTGAAAGAAAGAAGCTCATCAAAGGCTTTTGCGGTTTGTACAGCATCTTGACCGATCATGGCGTCACAAACAAAGAAAATATTATGTGGATTGGTTTTTGCTTTGATGTCCAAAAGTTCTTGCATGAGCTTGTTGTCAATGGTGAGTCGACCAGCTGTATCAAAAATTAGCACATCAACATCAGATGACTTTGCATGATCAACCGCAAGTGTACAAAGGGTGACAGGATCCATACCTTGGATGGTAAGAACAGGAATATCAAGACGTTGTCCCAGAACTTGAAGTTGATCAATTGCTGCTGGTCGATATATATCGGCTGCGACAAGCATCGGTTTTTTTCCTTGCTCAAGAAGTTTTTTGGCTATTTTTCCTGAGGTTGTGGTTTTCCCTGATCCTTGCAATCCAACCATCATGATAATTGCAGGGTCTTCATCAAGATTGATGGATCCATCTACCGGACCCATGATCGCAACAAGCTCGTCGTGACAGATCTTAATGAAATGATCAGCAGGAGTTGCCTGCATTTTTCCGCCTGTTTTTTTACTTTTATGTTTTACCTTGACTACTTCGCCCAAGGCGCGATCCTTGACTCGATTTAGAAATCCTTTGGTGACATGAAGATTCACATCTGCAGAGATTAGGCTCTGTCGAACATCTTTTAGTGCGAGTTTGATGTTTTCTTCGCTCAGAACGGTTTTTCCTTGTAGTCGAAGTTTGGCTCGGTTGAAGCCTTTGGATATGGTTTCCAGCATGATGTATCTCTTCTATTTTTTGTGATTCATTGTAATTCTTGTACCTAAATATCATACTCAAAGAGTAGTTCAATTAATTTGGGCGCATCCATACTAAGGATGGGTCTAATTTTTTGGTTTTATTCCAAATTTTTGTGGCTTCCTCAGATTTGCCCTGACCAAATAGCGCATTGGCCAATCCCCCCCAGTGTAGAGCATGGTCAGGAGCAATTTTTGTGGCCATTCGATATGCTTTTTCGGCATTCTTATACTGACCGAGAAATTGATAGGCATCTCCTTTTCCATGCCATGCCCATGAATTTTTACCTTGTCTTTCTATACATTCTTCAAAAATATTCAACGCCTGGGTATATTGTCCTTTTTCTATTTTTTTGCGTCCGAGTTCTACAGAGGACAGAGATCTGGAAAAAAACTTGTGACGAATACGAGCTATTTGAGAGAGTTTTGATATTTTTTTTTCGCTTGGGGGGGTGATATGACGCAAAATAAAAGACATGCATAATGAGATTTGTGTTTTGAGCATGATTTCTCGTTTGTAGCGATATGTTATGATGTTGTATATAATTAGAGTGTATAAGTTTTTATCGTTCATTGTCCTTAAGGAATAATAATGCGTTTTGGTTTATTTTTATTGTTTGGAATGGCGTGTAGTGATTATGAGATTGTCAAACGAAATGTGGGCGATGTCTTTTATCAAGCTGAAGCCGGTGAAGTAGATATCTTATTGGTGATTGATAATTCATGTTCAATGCAACCATATCAAGAAAAGCTCGCCAATAATTTTGATGCATTTCTCACGTTTTTCGTTGAGGGAAATGTAGATTATCGTATTGGTGTAGCAACAACTACCGTGAGTGATCCTCCTCCACCGAATGAATACTGCTCTCAAAGTGATGTTGATTCTGTTCCTGCTGTAGGGGAATTGATGATGAATGCTGTGATCGATTCAACGACAGAGAATGGCTCTGCAATATTCTCTGATCTGGTGAATGTCGGAACGTGTGGTTCGGGATATGAAATGGGTCTTGAAGGTGCTCTTCAGGTACTCGAAAGTTCCAGCAATACTCTGTTACGAGACGAAGCATATCTGTCCGTGATTTTTGTCTCTGATGAACAAGATGCATCTCCTCTTGGGGTTAACAATTACATCAATCGAATGCGTGCTGTAAAAGATAGTACTGCTCGAGATGTGTTTAATGCTTCTTCTCTTGTTGTTCAAGACACAGAGTTGTGTTCTGCACAACAAGTTCAATCCGGAGCTACTGTGGGTTCTCGATATATCGATTTTGCAGAGCAATCCAATGGATTGGTGGAAAATATTTGTGGCGATGATTTTACGTCGATTGTAACCGATCTTTCGCTCAATAGTTCTCGACTCAACGATATGTTCTTTTTGACCAAAACTCCCGATCTTAATTCTCTTGTTTTGGGGATTGCTGGAGAAGAGATTCCTTGTGATTCGGAGGATTATACTTGGAGATATGAACTCTTGGAGGGAGATATTCCGATTATTCGTTTTGATAGGACTTCTCTTCCTCCACCGAGTTCTCGTATCACCGCACAATACAATCCAGGAGGAGGGGATCCTGCAGATTTTTGCGGGGGATTATACGTACAAGAGGAGACAGAATAATGAGACTAATTATCGCTCTATTCTGTGTTGCATGCACAGTAAATGAAAAGCAAGAAACGAGTATTACGATTAACGGACAAAATTATTGTAATAATTCGGCTGAATGTGGAGAGGGTTTGCTTTGTGTAGATAATTCTTGCTTGGAGTCTGAATGTTTTTCCTCGACAGATTGTCAGCTAGAAGAATTCTGTAGTGAGTTTTTTCAGTGTGTTCCCGGTTGTCAGCTAGATTCTGATTGTCTTGCAGGAGACTCGTGTGTAGAAGATACGTGTACAACGCAAGGTTGTCGGAATACAGAATTGGATTGTGAAGTCGGTGAATATTGCGATGTAAGCACACAGTCTTGTTATGAAGATTCATTTGATCATTGTGGTTCATGTGACTTCAATCTATGGCAGGGAGGAATCTCTGGTGGAGAATGTGTCGTATATAGCTATGATGAATTTTCCTACTGCAATTGGGATAACTGGACACAGACAGGAACAGGTTGTGGGAACTCCGATACTTGTCTTCCCATGTATCTTATCGATCCGTTAGCGAGCAATGGTGGGTTTTGTGCGAGTATCTACAAGTTTAAGACATGTATACCTGAAACAGAAGATGCCTGTCCACGAGGATTTAGCTGCATTCCTGATATTTATAGCGATGGAAGCAATACCAATGTTTGTATTAGCGACTGTGATTATTTGATCAGTAATGGTTACTACTAGCAACGAGTTGAGCACATGATTGTGCTTTTGATTTTTTGGGCTTGTATTTTCTCGTCTTCGAAGCAGTACGAACAACAGTGTGAAAATCACGCGCAGTGTGAAAGTGGACACTCCTGTTTCAACAATCGTTGTCGGCTGTTGGATTGTGTATCCTCTTTGGATTGTCAATTAAAAGAGTTTTGTAGTTCTGAATTTCAATGTATTTCTGGTTGTAATCAAGATTCGGATTGTTTGTCAGGGGAGAGATGTTTGCAAGAAGAGTGTGTTCAATATGAGTGTCGCACATCGGAGCTAGATTGCTTGATCGGTGAGCGTTGTATCGAACAAGAATGTGTAGAAGTAGAACCTAGTCCATGCGATCCTTGTACCTATGCGGATTGGGAACAAGGACTTGGAGGGGGAAGAGAATGTGTGATTGTCTCCTATGATCGAACCATTCCATGCGATTGGAGATCGGATTATGGGTGTCCCGATACAATGAGCTGTTACCCTGCAGATGGAATAGGATTGGTAGATGAGGGGGTTTGTATCTACTCATATGCTTTCTTTCGATGTGATATCGATACAGATTGTCCTCGAGGATTTTCCTGTGCACAAGATATCTATGCCAATGACAGCGAAATTCATGTATGTTGGGGTGACTGCAATGTCTATATTTCCCAAGGGTGGCTGGAGTAATTTCGATGATTCTATCGTCTCGAACAATTCGTCTTGAAAAGAGATTTCTTATTTATGGATCGGGAACAAGATTTCTCTCATTGCTTTCTCCCAAAAAAGGATGGAGAGCAAGTCTGGAAAAGGTTGTATTTTCGGTTTGTCGTGCTCCTTCTTTTCGACGAAGCCGTGTTCTGAAACAGCTGAATAATGAGCTTCCTGTGAAGCCAACAGATTTTTTGCTGTACTATACTGGAGACTATAAAAATACCACCTGGATTGGTGTCGTGCAAGATTCTAATCAGACTGAGTACTTTGTAAAAGTATACAAGGATGTGGGGATGGCACGGCAAGAGTACGAAAAAAGCGAAATGGCATGTTCTTTGTTCTCTCAATTCTTTACCGTAGCAGCTCCATTATCTTATTCTGAACATATACTAAGTGTCTCTCTTTTGCATAAAAAGAGTAACGTGCTCATTGAGGATGTTTGGAACCGAGTGGTAGAGCAAAGTGTGTGGCTTTATCGTGCGAAACAAAAAGAAGGGTCTTGGGGAGCAGATGTTTCGTGGGCTCCTCTTGATTTGAGACATACTCCAGCAGTACGAGCGCACGGTGATCTCTCTCACTGGAATTGTTTTGTCAATACACAACAAGAATTATGCCTAATCGATTATGAAGAGATTGGTTGGTATCCTCCTATGTACGATTGTTTTCATCTTCTACTCAAACCGACACTTTTGCATAGGCCAGCTGAAATTCCTCTTGAGGAATGTCGATATTTGGCTACGACCTGGGACTGTTCTTTGGAGCAGGTGTTGGTCTGGATGTATGTCTATCTCGCATGTGAGAATGAAAAAGATCGTCTACGTAATATGGATTTACACAACCCCCATATCGAATCAACGATAAAAAATCGAAGTGTTGTGCAACAAGAGTGTAAGAAAAGAGTGATTGGTGTCGCATAGTAGAAATAACTTCAAAAGAGAAATATATATTACGTTACAATACATCGTTGAGATGTAAAAGAGAGAAGTATGAGTACGGATTATAGTGAAAATTCTGAGCAAGAAGGGTCTGATTTTCCCCTTTCAGAAGGAGATCTTAGTGCTCATAGCGCATCTGGACAATCGGTTTCCCTATCACTGCGATCTTCTGATATTTTTGGGGCATTCCGTATTCAAGATATCTTGGCTCTTCTCAAAAAGTTCTGGTATATGATTTTTTTAGGGGTATTAATCTTTACTTTGACATTTTTTTTCTTGAACCTTACTCCTCCTCCTTTTGAAGCAGATATAGTTCTCCGTATCCGTGCTGTGAAAGCAAAAAATAAGGTTAATGAGTCTGTTTCCATTAAAGGAGAGGCAGATGATTTACGTTCGCCAGACTTGATTCGTACGGTTCTCCGTTCTTTGAATCGTCCTACTGTTGTGGTTCCCGTTAACAATGTGATGGATGAGCTATCCTACTTTCTTGAAAAAAGAAAAGAATCTGGTCTTATTGCTGCTATGCAGCCAGATAAATATAGTTTTGATCTACGAGTATTTGAGGTTGCAAACGAAGAAGGGACTTTTTATGTGTCCTCAATTGGGAATGGAACCTATGTTCTATACGACGAAGAAATGGATGAAATACTACAAGGTCGATTGGGAGTATTGATGGAAGATCTGGATATAACAATTCAGATAGACTCTATCCATGGAGAAGAAGGTCAACTATATGAGCTTCGCTACTTAACAGATGATGAAATGGTAGCATGGGCTGTTGATGGGATTAAAACATGGCGTGATGGAAAAGATGGGGCTGGGGGTGCGATTACACTATCTTTTTTTACATATGATAAAGTTCTACTCACAAGATTTTTAAATGCGCTTGGGAAAGAACATGTTCTAAGTACAGAGCGTCGGTTGCAAAAGGGGACAGTGAAAGCGCTTAAAGAAAAGAAAGATAAGCTCATGTTTATTGAACAAGATCTTTTTAAACTGGAACGTGAATTAGAAAAACTACAGCGTGCAAATGCAGCTACAGGGAATCTCGCAACCAGTGCGAATGAATTAAGACAACAGGCGATGATGGCGGAGAAAAAACGTCAAGATCTAGAGATAGAGAAGACGATGGCAGAAGAAAAATATAAAGATCTTCGAACAGTATTTGCTGTTGAACACCCTTTGGTTCGAAGTTCTCGTTTGGATCTTCGTCGTGTAGAATCGAAGATAGAAGAGTTAAATCGTTCGACAGAAGGTGTTCCTGAGCTAATGATGAAGATTCAAAATATTGAAGAATCGTTACAAAGCTCCTACAAAGAAAAACAGCTTCTTGATACAGAAGTTAGTAATATTGAAGCGATTCGTAAAGGCTCAACGAGCTATATTTCTGTTTCGCAAGAAGCGCAGATTCGAGGGAATAAATTCACCGAAAAGCCACCTCGCATGGCTACATTAGGGGTTTTTTCTGGGTTGGTTTCTTCCATTATTCTTATTTTGGTGGCCAATCTTCGTTTGGTAAAGACATTAACTCTTGATGGAGATTATTCTGCATTTAGTGATGGTAAGTCAGTCGATAATGAATTTGAAGGATCGACCAAAAGTTCGTCACAGTTTTTATCTTCCTATGATGGAGATCTGGCTAGTCACATAGAAAATGAAGATTACAGTAGTCAAGATGCGGACCTGTTGTTTCAAGATTACTCCTCAGAGGCAGACTCTGTATCGATGTATGTCTCGGAAGGTTCTTCTCCATCGGAATTAGATGCCCCAGATGTTCATAGTGTAGAGTTGTCTGTGGCAGATTTGGAATCGACTTCTCTGCAAAGCACGGATATGAGTTTTTTGGAAGAAAATTTTATTCCTGAAGAAACGACGTTACTTGCAACAGGTGTTTGGAACTCAAAAACATTTTCAGATAAAGGTTTAAAAATTCTCAAAGATAAAGATCTTGCGATGTTGGAAGTTGTCAATAACACAGAGACTAGTATTTTGAAGTCCCTTATTGTATATGCTCGTGCTTCATCGCGGGTAAAACCGACACTTCTGATTGATATGCAAACTGATGAATCTTTATGTGCTTCTTTTCATAAGGTTGAATCTAGACTTGGATTTTGGGATATTCTCAGTAAAAAAGCCTCGTTAAAAGAATGTATATTGCAAACCTCGCACCGGTATTTTATCCTGCCTGCAGGATCGTATATAGCAGATGATGTTAGAATAAGGAGACTGGACCGTTTATTGACTGCCGTTCAGAAAAAGTTTTC
>NYTD01000152.1 GCA_002683315.1 Deltaproteobacteria bacterium
AGAGCTCATCGATAACGTGTTCGCGATTCATGTCCGAGACAACAACCAAGAATATACGCTCTACCGCTATCCAATGGAAGGTGGAAATTGGTACAATCGCAAAGGAGCAGCCAAAACACAAGCCTTCATGAGATCTCCTCTTGATTATGTGGCTATCACATCTCCATTTGGTGTAAAACGAGGGCATAAGCGACATAAAGGTGTCGATTACGGTGCTCCTGTTGGAACTCCTATTCGATCTGCAGCTGCTGGTAAAGTAACCGAGGCTAAGTATTCAGGGGCCTATGGAAAGCAGGTTCGTATTTATCATTCAGATTCTGAGCTTACATCTGCGTATGCACATATGTCTACAATGTTTGTAAAGTCAGGTGATTTTGTAGAGAAAGGTCAGATTATCGGTAAGGTTGGCTTAACAGGAAGAACAACCGGACCACATTTGCATTATGAAATCATGCGTAAAAAGCACAGAATAAACCCACTGACCAATAAAATGCTCCGATTGCCTCCATTGTCTGGTGATGAAAGGCAATACTTTATGTCCTATCGAGCCATTGTTGAGAGCGCATTTCAAGGTGCTTCATTACAACTGCATGACGAACTTTCGACTTGGGTACAAGAGCACAGCGCACAGTCTGACGCACACTAAATATAAGATGTTGGGTATTCATGAGGATCATGAAACGAACAGTTGTGATGGACATAATCTTTTCTCGGAGATAGTATGAACCGGTTTTCTCTTTTTTTCTTTATGATTGGATGTGTCGAAAAGGCGAGTGATACAGGTCAAAGAGATCCTGAAACAGTACCTGTAGAGCAACCTGCCAATGAGCCAGAAGTGGCAGAACCCACCATCGAGCCATCTCAACCGACGAGTGAGCCAGAAGCTTCGGAGCCGACGAGCGAGCCAGCAGCCCAGCCGACGAGCGAGCCAGAATCTTCTGAACCCACTTCAGAACCGTCATCACAGCCCGCAACTGAGCCGACGAGCGAGCCAACCAGTGAGCCATCATCAAGCCCAACGACATGTACTTTGAATGATTTGGAATGGATGATTGAAATGCGTGGAAGCAACGGTGCAGCAACTTCCTTTACCACGACAGAGAATCTTGTACTTGCGGGTGTTGTTCGTAATCCATGTACCGAAGATTTTACCTTTTCAACAAATACGACCTGTCTGTTGGCACAGGCGCTCATTCAAGGTAACTCAGGAAATCCTGATGGAAGTTTTTTACATATTCCATTTTGTGGTAGTGCCATCACAGACTGGACAATTGAGGGTGGGGGAACAGCTGAAGAGGCTGTTCCTGTAGGGATATTGCCAGCAGATACCTATACTGTGGAGATTATTTTTGCAGACCCAGGTGTTCATAGCGCGAGCGGAATATTCTACGTCACACCTTAGTTGATTCTCTACTGTAGAATAGGACTTAGGTCGAAATTGCCGTTGTTTTTTCCCACCATGTCATTGTAGCTCGCGTTATTATCGCATACTAATTGTTCGCATTGTTGCATGGTTTCTATTTCACCATCTGCATATGCATAGAGACATGGGTGAACACTGGATGGATCTTGTGGCCCTTGTGGGGCTCCCATTTCGATGGCCCATGATTCGAACTCACTCTCATTGAGTGTTGGATCACATACGATGCAAAATGAATGACTGTTGATGAGCGAAGATGCTTTGGGTTTGAACATGATATGGAGTGATTCTCTTGGGGTAGGGCATTCACTGTATTGTTCTTGAATGCATCCTGTAAGACTAAAAACGGCGATTAATAGGAAATAATGAGTCTTTTTAGGTTGGGAGTTGGGACTCTTCATGCTGTTTCCATTGTTGTTAAGATTGCCAATATAACAAGTAGCCTATTTGTCCCTTAGACTATTTCCTAATTGATGGGGCTTATGTGGGGTAACGAATCAATTGTAGCATATAAATATTTGCGTAATCCAAGCATGTTTATCATTGGAACATATCTTGTGTCTGAATTACAAAATATGTTTTTGTCATTGTATTTATTTCTTTTGAGGAAAATATGTCCCGTCATTCTATAGATCAATTTGTACACGTTGTCTATACATCATTAACAAATTGAATTTGGTTCAAGAGGAATATATATGTTGTGGTATGTATCATCCTTTTTTAAATTATGTGTAGAGTCTTCAAAGATAGAGAGAAAAGGCTATATGATAGACTTAACCCGTGTTTCTCATACCATGAGCAATTCCATTAATCGTGATCTTCAATGCATCGGCGATTTGTTTTTTCTCGTTCTCAGTAAGATTTTCTTGTCGAAGTCGACGCAATAATTCTACTTGGAGGATATTAAGTGGATCGACATATGGATTACGCAAAGAGATGGAGCGCGCTAGTGTAGGGTTATGTGCAAGGAGGCTCTCTCGATTGGTTAGTGTAAGCAGTCCATCGACGGCCTTTTGATAGCGATTTCGCAGTTCAAAACCAAGTTCATGAAGATTTGGATCAACAAGGTGCTGCTCATACTGTTCAGCGATATCTGGTAATGCTTTTGCCAAAACCATAGAGATTAAATCAAGTGTAGATTGAAAGAAAGTCCAGTTTTGTGCCATTTCAAGATACGTTGCTTGTGTCGATTTTTCTAGTGCAACTCCAATTCCCAGCCAAGAAGGAAGCAATAATCGGGTTTGGGTCCATGCAAAAATCCAAGGTATGGCACGTAATGATTCTACCCCTCCTCCAGAACGCCTTCTGGCTGGTCTTGAACCTATATTCAACTGTCCTAGTTCTGGCTCTGGTGTCGCTGTTCGAAAGTACGGTACGAAATCTTTATGCCCACGTACAATCTGATTGTATCCTGTGTACGCATCGTTAGCGAGTGTGTCCATAGCCTCTCTCCACTCTGTTTTGGGAGAATTAGGAGGTGTTAATGAGGCTTCTAGAACAGAGGTTGTATAGACTTCAAGCGTTCGAATGGCGATATCCTCTAAACCGAATTTTGCCTGAATCATTTCACCTTGCTCTGTTACGCGCATGGATCCATTGATAGACCCAGGAGGTTGTGAACGAATAGCCAAGGACATTGGGCCTCCACCTCGTCCAACTGTTCCTCCACGGCCATGGAATAGAGTTAGGTGCACATTTCGTTTGGCACAAACATCAACAAGTCTTTCTTGTGCTGTATACAATGCCCATGAAGCAGCCAAGCGTCCAGCATCTTTTGCAGAATCAGAATATCCGAGCATGATTTCAAGGGAGGTACAGCCTTGATAAGGTGGAGTAGATAGAAGGGCTTCGACGGTTTCGTGAGCCCCCGCAAGATCTGAACGGGTTTCAAATAGGGGAACAACATGAAGAGGGTTGGATACACCCATCTCTTTTTGAAAGAGTTTAACCAAAAGAACATCTGATGGATATGTGGCCATTGAGATGACATATCCACCCAGACTTTCACTTGGTGTTTTGGCTATTTCACGAAACGTGTCAAGAACATCTTGTACTTGATCTGAACAAAGAAAAGATTCGGGTATTAGCGGGCGCCGGTTGTGAAGCTCGCGAAGTAAGAATGCCTGTTTGTTTTCTTCACTCCATTCTTTATAGCTCCCCAGTCCAAGATATTGTGTGATTGCATTCATTGCATCGGTGTGTTTATCTGACTCTTGTCGGATATCAAGACGAACCAAGCACAAACCAAAAACCGATATTCTTCGTAAGATATCGGTTAGTCTTCCTTGCGCGATACATTCACAACCTGTTTCGATTAAGGATCGATAGCAAAGTTCAAGAGGATCTTGAAGCTGTTTCTTCTGTAAATAAATTCCTTCTCGTGATGGTTCTTCACCTCTCATGATGGCTGCGGCCCATTCTCTGGTAGCTGCAAGATCATCACGAACATCACGCAATAGTGTTCGATATGGTTCACGGACATCACCAACGAGATCTCGTAATTCTTGTGAACAAGTATGCAAAGAAAGCTCTGTTCGTAGTGTGTCGACTTCTTTCCAGTATAGATCCGCACAGATCCATCTTGCCATCCCCCATGCTTTACGCGTTGTGATGGGGTGTACATTTGGATTTCCATCTCGATCTCCTCCCATCCAAGAGCCAAATCGAACAGGTGCTGCGTTGAGAGGTAATGAATCTCCGGTATGTTTTTGTAACTCTTGATCCAAGGTTCGTAAAAATTTGGGTACAGCATTCCATAGTCTTTGCTCAAATATCAGAAGTCCAGCTCTGGCTTCATCCAAAGGAGTTGGCTTGTTCCTATGAAGCTCATCCGTACACCAGATCTCAGTAATTAATCGTTCGATTGATGCCTCTATGGTTCCACGTTCTCCGGGGACAGAACGGTCTAGTGTATCAAGTTCTTGTGCGATGGAGTTGTATTTTTGTAGCAGCGTTCTACGATTTACCTCGGTTGGATGGGCAGTCAAGACCAGATCGATCGATAGAGAAGAAAGAGTGTTGTGTAGTGCCTGCTTTGTAATCCCTTTTTCTAGAAGATAGGGGATGGCTGCAGATAAAGAACCTCGTTGTGGATTGTTTTGCATTCGATATTCTCGTCGACGACGAACTCGATGGTGTTGTTCCGCAATATTAGCAAGAGCTAAAAACTGAGCAAAGGCGCGACCAATAGAGGTTGCACTTTCTGTCTCCAGTTTCGATAAGCGTTCCATCAATGCTTGGGGAGCATTACCTTGTCTTGTTTTTTTGGCCAGTGCTCGAATCGCTTCTACATCTTCAAGTAGTGATGCTCCTCCTTGTTTTGATAGTACACGTCCAAGTATGGACCCCAACATTCTGACATTATCTCGTAACGCATGATCTTTTTCCATTGTACCCTCTTGTAAAATATATACTGAATTAGATATATGCTTTGTCTGGGATGGGGTATCGTAATTTTTGTGACATTCTATAACAGTATGATCTCGTACGATTTTCTATCTATGGTCTACATGGATGACGGGGTTTGGCAAATGGATGTGCTCGTATGATCTATTTTTTATTAGATTATGCTTAGCAGGTATTCATTGAGGAAATTCCTTTATGAGATCTTTGGCTTCTTGAATAATATCAGGTGGAAACGCAATATTATATCCGGAGTCTGTCATAAGATTTTCTTCTTTTATGAGATGTTTGTGTGTATGAGTGATCTCATTCCATTCGTTTCGCAATCGAGAGACCAAGTAATCAAAACTATCATTGGACATAATGGACCGTGAGCATTCATAGTATGTGTACGATGCTATAAGAAAGAGAAGTACAAGCTCGTTGGATTCTTGGACTCGAATATCAATTATGGTATAAATCATGGAAAATCTCTTTGTGTTGATGTTTTTTGCATTTGTACAAATATGTGGTGCTTGAACGAGTACCATTTTAATGTACAAAACAAATACATGATTTGTTGCTTTTATAATGATTTTAGATTAAAATATTTATGTATTTCGCAAATGAACATATATATATGTTCCGGTTTGTGTAGCACATTCCGACATTCGATCTTTACATCCAGCACAAGAGTCCGCCTAAGTGTGACGCCTCCTTTC
>NYTD01000153.1 GCA_002683315.1 Deltaproteobacteria bacterium
TTATGTTTAATCGCTGAGAATTGAGGAGGAACTTGATACTGTTCTCCTTCCATTGATTTCAAGAGTTTTCTAATAGTATCTTGTGGATTCGACGGAACTTTTTGTGTTTCTATAACCTCCCCTTCCGTATCTCCTGTGTGTGTCTTTTGCCCCAACTTCAGGGTTGCGCGATATGTTTTTTTCTCCTCTGGTAAAAATGATATAAGTCTCGTACATGTACCAAAAGCCAAAACCAAGACGCCCGTCGCAAAGGGATCCAATGTTCCTGTATGTCCTATTTTTACTTTTCCAAGAAGCGCTCGAAATATCGCGATTACGTGATGAGAAGAGATACCTTCGGGCTTATCTACAACAAGAAATCCACGCATCATTCTTCTTGAGAAGAATCTTCAGAGGAGTATTCTTCTGAATCTTCTTGGATTAAAGACTCCAGCTGCTCTACCAAAGAAAAGGCATGGTCAAGCTGTTCATCAATATGAAACTCCAACCTGGGTGCGTATTTCATGCGTACTTTTTTAGCAAGTTTACGAGAAAGAAATCCAGAAGCAGCACGCAGCCCTTCCAATAGCTTGTGTGAGTCTCCTACCCCCCCCATTGGAACAACTCTGACACGAGACAAGCGAAGATCATCTGTCACAAAGACATGTGTAATACTCAAGGGAACGACACGTGGATCTTTTACTGTGCGCAAGATATCTGATAAAGCTCGTTGTATTTCAATCGCTACGCGCTCTGCTCTCTTAAAATCACTCATTACAGATTCCTTTGATTAATTTGATGCAATATTCAATTTTTAGTCCGTGGGTATATCCCGAGAAATCGGTCCTGCCCAAAATTCTTTGGAACAAAGAATTTTTTCTAACCCCTCAATATTTGTATCGATTCCTTTCACAGTTAACTCTTCTATTGACTCTTGTGCTAGAAAAAGGGCTTCCGTACGATCTTTCGCTCGAATTGAAAATGTTCCAAGTAACTCTCCCTTTTCGACATAGTTTCCCATCATTGGTCCCCATGTCCATGATGGACTCTTGGGGACGATTAATCGTGATATCCGTCCACTACTGGTCGCATAAATCAAAAGACATACACTGTGTCCTCGGAACGTGATATCACTTTGGCTCCAACCAAGGTCGTCGCCGTTAAGGACACGAAAAAGAGTTTCATATAAATCCACTTCTAGTGAGGCCTCTACAGCGGCATGCCACGGTTTCAATCCCGGATTTAATTGAAGAAAGTACGCTCGACCATCACTGGTCACCAAAAAACGAGCTGAGATAAGTCCTTTCCACTGCGTACCAATAATAAGCTGGGCTGCTTGTTTCCGAAGTTTCAATAACTCTTTATTCAAAATACCTTGTGGAGGAAACTCACAAAACGACCGGTAGCCATCGACACGAATAGAACAATCACTCTCACCAAGACAAATCGGTAGATTTTCTCCATCAGAAAACATCAAGGTTTCGACTTCTCGCACATCGGGAAGAAGCCTCTCTAATACAACAGCCCCACCTTCAAGAGACTGTGCGATTGCTCGTCTGGCTTCCTCTTCGGAAAAGATCTTTTGAGAAGGTCCTCGAAGAGTTCGTAATACAAGAGGCAACCCTAGACGAATCAGCCAATACTCACCATCTTCAACACTTTCTATTTTTTCTGATGTTGTCACCACAGACATATTGAGATCACTAGCTGCCCACCGTATGCCTACTCTATTCATGAGGGTAGCAAGATGATCTGAAGGCCCAAGAAGATATCCGATTCGAAGATTGTTACAGACAGAAGATGCAGCAAAAGCCTCAACCTCAGAAACGCCCAACAGGTGTAACCCGTCACACCCTGCATCAAGTGTCTTTGCAATAATACTTTGTGGCTTTCCCGTCTCATGTATTGCTATAAACCCAGCATCATCGGCACAATATGGAGGATCTAGATCTTGATCATAAGAAAGAACAGTATCGATGTCCAAAGCTCTAAGGGCTTGGAGCACTCGCTGACTTTCTAAACCAACAAAATTTACCATTACACGGTGCAACATTTTCCCTCTCCATTAGATGATGATAGTAAAATAACCGCTCGACAGGAAAGAACATGTGGAAATTGACAATTATAGGCGCTGGTAGATTCGGGAGAAGTTTAGAATCTCTGTTGTCTATTCCCTACACCATTGTCGGAAAAAATGAAAAAATACCGATCTCAGACATATATTACTTGACTGTTCCAGATAGAGCAATCAAAGATTTTGCCTCAATCCTTCCTCAAAAGAGCACTGTCATTCATGCTTGTGGATCCTTGTCGCATACGATACTTAGACCACATCCTCACACAGCTGTTCTGCATCCTATTATGACATTTCCGGGACCAGAAATTGGTATGCCATCTCCTCCTATCTACGCCAGCATCTGTGGAGATAAGCAAGCAATACCAAAAGCACAATGGCTTGCAGATCGACTAGGATTCTCTACATTCCATTACAATGGAAACCGAGCTCGATATCACTGCGCAGCGGTTATGGCCGGAAACTTCGGAGCTGTACTATTAGATATGGCCGCAGCTATTATGGCTTCCGACTGTGAGCTAAGTAAAAAGGAGGCAAGACAAAAATTACTTCCACTCATGATGGAATCGATAAAAAATTATGCTCAAGAAGGACAAACTGCTTTCACTGGTCCTGTTATCAGAAAAGACGAACATACCTTATCAAAACATCGTACCGAATTATTGTCCTTTTCCGAGCACTTCATTCGTACGTATAATTCACTCGTCGAAAGTCTAACTCAACAAATCAAAGAAAAAAACTGAAAAGAATATACAGAAGATCCGAATAAATTACAAATATGATCCAATATATGAAATAAGAAAAAAAAAATTGCCCTTCAAAAAAAAGCGTCTATCATTATATATATAAAATCCCAGGCGGAGATCAAATCACATGCTCGATGCATTTATCATCAAAAGAATTCAAGAAGAAAAACAGAAAAAGAAACAAGAAAGACCTTCTCTTGAGGTAGAGCGCCCCAATAGACCTCCTTCAGAAACAAGAAATATTCCCCAAAAAGATTCAAATAGAGGAATCACTGTTATCGACTTCAGTATTTAGAGCTGTACAATACAGTATGTAAAACGGGACTTCGGTCTCTTTTTTTTTTGAAAAGAATAAGATTAAAAATCTTATTCAATGCTTGGCTACACGAAACTTGCACCATGTGCACTTGTGAATTATAAGGAAGTGTTATATTTTTTATCTATTTTTGAGGTGTACTATGGCAAGAGTTTGTCAACTTACAAAAAAGCGTCCCAATGTAGCGAATCGTGTTTCGCACTCCAATATCAAAACCAAAAAGCGTCAGCTCCCTAACTTGCAAAAAAAGCGTATCTGGTATGCTGAAGAGAATCGTTTTGTAACATTAAAGCTTTCCACTAGTGCTCTGCGAACTCTTCGACACAAGAGCCTTGCAGATTTTGCGAAAGAAGCTGGTCTGGATCTCTCCAAGTGCTAACAACATAATGCAAACCAGCATACTGGTAACTTCATAAAAGGGTGCTTTTGCACCCTTTTTTGCGTAATACAGAATACTTTTCTGTAAAAAATTCTCTTCAAAGCAGAATGCAGAACCTAATCTCAATACACTATTTCAATCTAAAGAATCGTAGATTGTTTCACAATATGCGTCGTATGATATCCAACAAATCATCCTTGGAAAATGGTTTTCTTAGAAATGGAACCGACTTTTGCTCTATCTCTTGCTGCATTCCTGAAATCAAAATCATTCTTTTGGCCATCTCTACGTTGGAGTCCATCATAAATGAGTACAGATCCAGTCCAGACATACCTGGTAAACGAATATCGGAAACAATAATATCAAAAGTCGTTGATGCCATCAATAACAGTGCATCTTCTGCAGAAGATACATCTGCAATTTGATGCCCCTCTTTTAGTAAGAGGGCGCTTAGGGTCTCTCTTAGATTGGAATGATCATCAATTACCAAAATCTTTAGAGCCGAAGACAAAGCAACACGCCCCTTTCTTTTCCATAGAGGAATTCGCATCTGTATGACAAAAGAGTTGTTGTTCCTAATAAATGAGAGAGCTCCGTCATAACTTTGCAATAATAAATCACATAGCAACAAGCGAATATCCACTCCTTTTTGACTGAGAACAAGCTCTCCTTCACTCAAAGAAAGAAGCATAGAATCATGTATGAGATATGTTGATGTTATGGACACGTACACATCAAGCTCATCATGCCAAATAGAGAGACTAAGCTTTTTTGAAGCCGGCTCTCTCTCTCGAAAAACAGCCATCAAGTTAATTAATAAGACTTCAAAGTGAGGAACTTCCATCAAAACTTGAATATGACTGTATATGGAGTCTTCCAAAATAAGATCTGACTCATTGTTAGATATAAAACCATCTATGATCATCTTTATCGAAATCGGCTTTGGAGAGAATTTTCTTCGTTTCGCCAAAATCTGTATCAATTGAAGCTGTCCTGATATCCTATTGGATTGCTCTGCCATCGCCAAAAGATAATGTTTAAGCTTTGGAGGGTACTGCTTACTTTTATGCAATAGTAGTTCAATCCTTCCTTGCAATACAGAGAGCGGATTACTTATTCCATGTGCTATGTTACCAAGAAAACGTCCCAATGAGATCAAGTGCTCTTGAGCACGAATAGGATGTCGAGCTTCGAGGTAAAGCAGTTGCATCACTACTTTTTCCGATACCAGAGTAGCCAAAAGAGAATGACATTTCTGTTCACTATCGATGAGCTGAACCAAACATCGACCAATAAAACCCGACTGAATTAGATTGGAGAGATTTAAACAAGAATCTATTGAGAAAAAATCTTGTAGTGACGTATCTTCTACAAATCCAAATTTGACACTTGCTCGTTCATTAAAAATTAAGATCTGTAACGATGTATCTATTACAAAAACTATATCGACAGATTGTTTATATAATACATCCCACAATATAGCCTCTACAGAGTTTTGTTCTATATCCGTACGCAAACCCCATCCCCCTCAACCAAAGCAGAATATATCGGTAATTGTACCGAAGGATTGGTTTCACATAAACCGGTTTTGAGATCAAAACCCCACCCATGATAAGGGCAAGATAAAATAGATCCCGTAAGTTCACCATCAACAAGAGGGCCGCCAGCATGAGGGCAAGTATTCGCAGCAGCCAAAAATTCTCCCCCCACATTGGCGATAACAATCGCTGTTCCTGCGATGATAACCTCCGTTAACTCTCCATCTTGTAAAGCATCTTTATGAAGAACAACTTCATATCCATCTGGAGGAGTTATATCTTTAGGGGGCTCCATTTTTACAGAACCTCCAGCAACGACCCCGTACTCAACAGGAGCACTATAAGAAGATGACGGAGATGTATCCTCTTGGTTTCCACCTCGGTTTTCAGAAAAAAAACGCTTCTGAAATGAACGACGGAACCCATTAGGTCTTCCCAAAATAATATTCTTGATTATAGACATATGTTCTCCCCATCGAACAATTCAATAAGGACTCTCTAACTATGATTCGTGATAAATTCAAAGGCATCCTTAGAAAGGTAGCCATAAAAGTTCTAGATATGGAATTTGATACACAAGATCGCCCCGAACAAGAACCAAATCAAAGTACATTTGATGAAAGTAAAATTCCAACCGTAGTTGATGGTTCCGGAGATACTCCCGGGCCAAACCACAAAGAAGATATCGGAAGAACATGGGTTAGTGCACAAATTGCAGGTGGCGTCGCGCCTTTCTTGGTAGATATCCGTCCTCCAAATGAAGTCGTCGCTGGGATTATTCCTTCGGCTACCATAATGTCAGATATGTATATTAAAGAAAATACTGATCAATTACCTGCCAAAGATAAACGTATTACAATTTATGATCAAACAGGAGACCTTGGCTCAAATGAAGTTGCACAATGGTTAAGAAGTCAGGGATGGATACTCGCAAGACGATTACAAGGGGGGTATGCAGAATGGCTAGAGCATGATGAACCCATAGCGCTTCCTACTTCAAATCCACAAGCGCAAAAAAAGGTAGGAGATCCCGTATCCATAGAGCAAAAACATGGGTTCATCCACAAAGTATTGACAAGTCAAGAAAAAATATGCTATGAAGTATGGGTGGAAGATCAAGGAGTGATTGGAATATATCCTGAGGAGGAAGTGTTGCATCAATGATCTTCGACAGACCGTCGCTTGAGGTTTTCGATGTTTTTTTGGCTGTTTTCTTTCACATATGCACAACCCAATATTTCTGATCAGCTTGATCAA
>NYTD01000154.1 GCA_002683315.1 Deltaproteobacteria bacterium
CCAAAAACTATTTTTGGTGCAAAAGAAGAATTATATCAACTCATGGATCGACATTTCAAACAAGAAAAAGAGGAGGAACGTATAGAGGAAAAACAGGTTCAACAAATTCTTCAAAATCTTAAAAAAGACCAAATATCTTCCACAAAAGAATACAATCCACCGATAGATAATATGGGTCTAACAACAACCAACGAAAAGGTTTTGAAAACACCAACTCTTTTGATCATCCCATGGCTGACAACAATATTTTTCTTCCTCCTATGGCTTCTAAGTCTGGTATCAAATAAAAATTAATGATTGCCACGTTTTTTTTATGTTGTTTTTTTTAAAAAATATTGAATATCCGTGACAATGTGTATATTATATGAACAGGTTTTGAACAGATACTGGAGAACATATGAGATTCACATTCGAACAAGAACAAAATATAGCATATCAAATTCATGAATTCGACAAAGAAGCATTTGAGGCAGTGCGAAACATTCGCATTCCAGAGGCTCAAGAAATTTTAAACGAAACAACCAATCGCCCCGAAAAGACAAAAGCGGCTGCCTTGGATCGTTTAAATCGTGCTATAGAAACAGCAAACGACCTATTATCAGAACATCCAGAATACTATAGTCAAATACGACGTGCTCGTCGTGCTGTTAAGAAAAGCGATCATCTTCGATGGAAATTAGCCATGTCCGCTAAACATGTTGCGCGTGGCGAAGCTCGAAAATTGATGTGTACACTTATGAATGAAGAAGACCTTGTTCAGGAAGGATTTATAGGACTATTAAGGGCAGCAAAAAGATTTGATCCCGAACGTGGGATTCGATTCTCTACATATGCTCGCTGGTGGGTCCGCGCTCAGATGACACGTGCTATTGAAACTACAGGTAGAATGGTTCGTCTTCCTGGTGGGGCTGTCGAACAACTACGAAACCTTCGTAGAATTGCAGACCGACTTGAACATGATGGTATTGAATATGATATAGAATTACTTGCTCACGAAGTTGGTATCGACAAAAGGAGAGCACAAATGCTTCTTTCACAAGGAGGTCTTGTATCTTTAGACCAACCTGGTGAAGATGGTTTATGTATGGGAGATCGAATGCACTCTGAATCGAGCTTACCTGATGAAAATGCATTTCAAAAAGAAGCTCTGATGATGCTTAAAGAATCCTTTAGTAAAGTCCTTGATGAACGAGAACAATATATTCTCATCAATCATTACGGTCTTGATGGAACAGATTCAAGAACCATGGCCGATATCGGAAAAAGTATAAATCTGTCTCGAGAACGTGTTCGTCAAATTGAAGTTGGAGCTTTGATGAGACTACGAACACTTTATTAAAAAAAGTACAAAAATCATAAAAAATATAGAGCATCATTTTTTAGATGCTCTTTATATTTTATAATGTTTGATGCACCTAATCGTTGAGCGAGGGAAGTGTTAAATGCTCAACTCGGGCATAATCTCCCTCTGTATGAATCCGAGCCAAAACAACGGCTTTTGATCCTATACTCATAACAACCAAATTCTCTTCTGGTAACTGCATCCCTGGACGAATTACGACTTCTTCTCCATTCGGAAGTCCCAAAATAGCACGGGGAGGATTGAGACCAACTTCAGTCTTGACGACACGTAATGGCCATTGTTCCAAAGATATCACTTCTTTTTTTTTCGTACTCAAATCCTGTTCATCTTGAAATTTCTTCTCGATAAAGACTTCTGGATCCTTATCAGTCTCTTTTTTTAATTGCACTTCATCAACAATAACTTTTGATGAATCCTCTATGATTTCCTTCTGTGGTTGATTCGTCTCAAATTTATCAATCTCAAGACGCTCATCCACTTCAGATACAAGTACCACAGAACCAGTTGGTTCAAAAAGAGGATTTATTTCTTCTTTTTTATCTTCAGAGACATTAACAGACTCTGAATCTATCTCTATTTTTTCTTCTGATATCTGTACAGGAGAAAAAGGTTTCCCTGGACTTTCCATTTGCGTGCATGCCAATACAGAAACGAGTATAGTAGCGAACATCTGTTTCCTCCCATAACTTGTTCATTATAACCCATCTCTAAGTACACTGCGAATAGGAGCTAACCATGAATCGAAGTCAATCCTGTCCTATCTTTACGCAATGTGGGCTGTGCTCCCTGTTAGCAAAATCAAAAGAAGAAGAAAGAGAACAAAAAAAACAGTTACTCACAAAATTATTCTCACAACCGATTCATTTTATCGATTCTCCAAAAGAATTCCATTATCGTAAAAGAATATCCCTACGTTCAAACAAAAATGGTGTACTTGGCTATCATAAACCACAAAGCCACACACTAATACCGATTCAATATTGTGCCATTGCTGATACACGCATCAATATTGCTCTGAAAAATATTTCGCCTTGTCCTGTTACAATTCAATCAATTGAATTTCGAACAAATGGAAAAAAACTCGTTGCACAAATATATAGCCCAAAAGGAAGAACCATATCTGCTAAAAAAATATGCTCTTGGTTGGATGGCCTTGTTGATGCCATTGCACTTGATCGTCGAATTATTCATAGCGATCCTTTTCTATCCTTTACCATCTCTGATGTACACCATCGATTTCACCCTCAGAGTTTCTTTCAGATCAATAGCGATATCAATGAACAATTGGTTGAAGATATCTGCACCAGAGTTGATGCTATACAGCCAAGCCATATACTTGATCTATTTGCAGGCGCAGGAAATATAGGACTTGCACTAGCTAAGAAAGGCTACAACGTCACTCTTATGGAATCTGCCCCCACCTCCTGCTCGGATGCAAAAAAAACATGCACGAGAAACAATCTGAAGGCAAACATGATTCAATCTCCTGTAGAAAAATATACCGCCGGTTCTCTTTTCTTTGATCTTCTTATTCTTGATCCTCCACGAGCAGGATGTGGACCCAAGATCAAAGATTTTGTATTAACCAAACCAGCCAATATCATCTATGTCTCTTGTCATCCATATAGCCTAAAAAGAGACGCCTCCCTTTTAAAAAAGGAAGGCTACACAATACAAAAAATTACGGCATACAATATGTTTCCAGGAACAGAGCATGTCGAAACACTATGCTCTTTTATTCGTACTCCATAATTATGATTTCTCTAATAGCGTTTTTTTCTATTTCCAGCTGGTGGGACATCATAGCTGTTGTCTTCAGAACGCTCCGCTGAACCTTTTCTCGGAGCAAAAGGATTTCTTGGTCGTGATTGTGTACCACCATAATCGCTACGTGGAGGCTGTATTTTTGCTCCTCCACGTCCAGGATTACCTCCTGGGTTGCTTCTAGAGTTACCTCCACCTCCAGTAGACCAAGGAGAGCGTGCTGGAGCTGATTTTCGCTGGTTGAGATAAGACTCTTCAAAACCTGTAGCGATGACAGTTACACGAACATCATCTTCTGCATCTTCATCAACAACCCAACCCCAAATAACATTTGCATCTTCATGCGCTTCTTCTTGAATCATAATGGAAGCTTCTGATACTTCATGCATGGTCAGATCATTTCCACCAGTAATATTCACAAGAACACTTGTAGATCCAGCAAGAGAGATATCATCCAACAATGGAGAGTTAATCGCATTTTGTGCCGCTTCAAGCATACGGCGCTCACCAGAACCAATACCAACCCCCATTAGCGCAACACCTTTATTGTGCATAATCGTGCGAACATCTGCGAAGTCAACATTGATCATCCCTTGGAAATTGATGAGATCGCTCACCCCTTTTACAGCTTGATACAGCACTCTATCAGCCATGGCAAATGCTTCCTTCAATGTTGTTCGCTCTGTGGCTATCGAGATCAATCGTTGATTTGGAATGGTGATTAATGTATCAACACATTGACGTAAATTTTCGATCCCTTCTTCTGATTGTGCCTTTCTTCTTGCACCTTCAAATTGGAATGGACGAGTCACTACTGCAACGGTGAGAGCACCAACTTCTTTGGCCACCTGCGCGATCACAGGTGCTGCTCCTGTTCCAGTTCCACCACCCATACCTGCTGTGATAAAAACCATATCACATCCGTGAACAAGTTCTGCCAAGCGGTCGCGATCTTCCAATGCCGCTTCCCGTCCCACTTCTGGACGAGCTCCAGCTCCCAAACCACGCGTTAGTTGGGTACCAAGCTGAAAACGACGAGGAGCTATAGAGCGAGCCAAATCTTGTGAATCTGTATTGACCACAACAAATTCGACACCTGTCATACCACTCATAATCATATTGTTGACTGCATTTCCACCACCGCCACCAACACCGATAACGCGAATCTTTGCCTTGGGAATGTTCTCTTCAACGAGCTCAAAATCCATTGTTGTCTCCTAGAAAATAAAAAGTGTATCGAGATTAAAACCAACTCATCATAACCCACTCTACAAAAAATTTGTAGCGTTGATTATGGGTTTATCAATCTTCTTGAATATAACCCAACTGCTGTAACTGCTGTTCTACATTGGGACTTAATTTTTTTGGGTGTACAATACCCTCACCCAAGTATACTAACGCACTGTTTATATGCGGACGCTGTCCATGCGAAAAAACCGAGGTTTCTTTTAGATTTTGAAAAGAGAAAGGAAGGTCAAAAGGAAAAACGGTAAAGGAATCTCCTATCTGTATATCTGCGGCCCCAGACAACATCTTTGTACCATCCCAAATATATTTCCCCTTAACCACCCCTTTTGAGCGAGCTTCCCAACGCTTTCCTATTTTGGATAACAGTGTGCTCTGGAGCCGTGTCACAAGATCATTTTTTTGATCAGAAAGATCCTCTGTTTCCAAAAAGTCACGATCGGAAAAAAGTTCAAGCGATCGCGATCGCAGATCCCATTCCAATCGATAATTTTGTGCGGCTACTGATAGACGAAAAGAACGAAAACGAGAGGTTTCCGCTACAAATACTCGGTCAGGGATTTCTCCACCAAGAATATTAATTCCATCGGTGGCTTGTTCTTCACCCTCATCGCACCATGATGCTATCGTCGGCATAATATCTTGTGTCCCTACTCGTTGTTCCACTTTTTGAATGGGAATATTTGCACCTGATATTATCAAAGGAACATGCAATTGCTCGTGATACAGTGTGTGGGCATGCCCCCAAGATCCCCGTTCTCCAAACTCTTCTCCGTGATCCGATGTAATCACCCACCGAATCGATCGTCCTTTTAATTCTTTGTGCAAACGAAGCAATTGATCATCAATGTATCGTATCGATTCATCGTACTGTGCTATCAGGTGTCGAAAATCTGTTTTGCTCGGTGGATTTTTTTGAAAGTGAAAATAGTTTCGGTATCGCAGATCTCCTTTTTGGGAAGGACGATCAAAAATACGGTTGTATGGGTCTGGGGGTTCATATGCATAATGAGCATCATAAAAATGCAAAAATAAAAAAACGGGTTTTCCTGCCTCTCTTTCTTTCCACCATTCTATTGCACGATCAACCACGTCCGAAGCAGGCACTCTTCCAGACAGATTGGCTCTTTCCGTGTGTAGAGAAAAATCTTCAAAAAAATCAAATCCTTTTTCAAACCCAAAAATGGAAGAGACATACAAAGAAGAAACAACACCTGCTGTTTCATAACCAGATTCTTTCATTACTTGTGCGAGCATTGTGGTGTTTGGATCACGCTGTACAGAATCATCCACAACCCCATGACTATGTGGATGTAGTCCCGTCATCATTGTGGTATGCGTCGGTAATGTCCATGGCGTTGGAGAACGAGCATCCGAAAACATCGTTCCCTGCTCAGCCAATCGATCCAAAAAAGGAGAAGTCCGACGCTCATATCCATAGCAAGAAAGATGGTCTGCTCGAAGTGTATCAATACTGACCAATATCACATCCGGATTTTGAGTATCTCCTACAGGTATAGAAGAAGAACATGCTCCAAGCACAAAGAATAAAGTCCACATGACAATTACTCTGAGAGCCCCAAAGAGCCTTCCATTATTTTTGTACAGGTACGCAAACCATATGTTTCACATTCCCCTCCAGAACAAGACCACGATTCCTCTACACGTAACGTTCCTTCCGTAGATGAAGTGAAACTACCACTCGCTATTGGAGAAACCATGAGCGTCACCTCTTCACTCTCTACCGATCTTTGAGAAGAAGAACAATCAAAAGCAACATCATCAAGTGAACAAGAAAATGTATCTGCTTCACGAACCAGAGAAAAACCAGCAGAGTCCTTTTCTTCTATTTGTATCCATTCATCTAAAGTTTGTGCCTGATCAATCGAGCAATCTCCGGAGATATCCACATTAAACCATCCCCACTCTCCAAGGACTGGAGAAAAACAACCGATAAAAAAAAGTAGCATTATGATCCCCTATAATCTAATCATCTTACGTTCTAACGCTGAAATTACCGGTGCAATGTGTACTTTATGTAAATTCCTAAAAATAATTTCGCCACCAAGACCAACCGGAAGGCAAAAACCATAAACTCAAAGGTAATATCATAGTCAGTACCACAAATATGTATACAACTGTTCTTCGGTCTACCTCTCTCCAATCTCCTCCCAAAAAACTTCCTGCGTACAGCATTAGTAAAGGCTCAAGAGGAACTCGATACCGAGACAATCCCGCTAATAAAGAAATACACAAGACATGATACAAAAAAATCATTCCCGTAAGTTGCGTGGTATCATTCTTCCTATTTTGCACCAACCCTATACATCCCGTCCACAGTACAAGTAGACTCATCGATGCACTCCATATAATTATCAACTCATCCCACCACTCAGAAATCCCGCGCCATCCTCCACTTCGAAGATGACGAGTTAAAAAAGAATGAGGAGTCATCATCTGTGCGATACGAAGTGGAATGCGAGATACAAATTCTGTTGGATTGTTTTGGATCCAGATATATCCTTGTTTCATCAAGCAGTCTTGTCGCTCCATAGACCATCTGTTTCGAATTTTAGGTTTTTTATTTTTGGGCCTTGGTGGACAAGAATATGTATTTTTTTTCTTGTTACGCTCATACGCAAAATTAGACGTTGCTCCATTTCCCCAGTCAAAGGTCATCGGCTGAAAATCATTATTGCCAAGCCATAGCATCTGACCGAGTGTTCGATCAGATACGATAAATCGATCAAATTTATATGATGCATATAAAGAGTAGGGTGCGACAAAAAAGAACACAGCACAAAGCAAACGCAATGTGGATTGACGACGAACATACACGAAAAAACCAACGATCAACACAAGATATAGTGCGACACCGCGCAGTAAAATCCCTGCAGCCAAAATCAATCCCAACCATCCACTGTGTACTCGTTTATGAAATAGCCAAATCAGTCCTATCAAAACAGCACCATACACTGTTTCACTCCACAAAGATTGTGCAAAAAATATTTGAACAGGACTGAACATATACAAACCGCAAGCCCACAAACCTCTCCGTTCATCCGCTGACAATCGATACAAAAGAACAGCCACCACCACAGATAGTACAACTTGTGTATACTTCATCCAATACACTGAATCAAAGAGAACCTTGTGAAGAGCCAGAAGAGTAGAATAGCCCGGCGCCCAAAGCCATCCTGTTGTTGCCACAACTCCTTTACCCTTAACGATCAGATAGGCCTGTTTTATATAGGAACATTCATCCCGAACACATCCTTCAACACCCCAGATCCAAATCGGAAAAAGACGTAGAAGAACTCCTACGAAAATAATTACAAGTAGTTTTTTGTGACGCTTTGTGTCGAATGTGGACAAAAAACTATTCATAAGCGAAAATGTGCGTAGACTAAAAGCATTGTTTATTTATTTTGAGTTTTATATGTTTCTTTTACTTTTCTTTATTAGCCTCATAATGGGACCTGTGCATGCACAACCCACTATGTCACAAGGGGTTGAGCGTACAAATGTTTTCATTCCCGCAGCCCCGAGTCCAAGCGAGCCATGGCACCACACCTCTACAGTATATGCAGATATCCATTACGCATATAAGGATAGACATACCGCACAAGCGCTCATACGACATGCCAATTCCGCGATTCCACGCATAGCACAGACCTTAGAATTAGGGTCTGGGTCTGCAATGAAGATCTATCTTATGCCGACACAAGAAAGTTTTTCTCGATTACAGCCTGGAAAAACACCAGACTGGGCTGATGGTACAGCTTGGCCTGATCTTGGTCTTATATTTTTACGTTCTCCAGATATCCGCGATGGACGATCTGATCCTCTCACACAAGTCTTAGATCACGAGATCGCACACATTGTTCTTGGCAGAGCATTTGGTGATAGACCTGTCCCCAGATGGCTTCAAGAAGGTGTCGCACAGATCGTTTCTGGAGAACACGGACATAGGACCGTCGATGTCTTATCACAAGGACTTCTTGGGGATGAGCTTCTATCTTTGCAAGAATTGACACACCGATTCCCAAACGATCCAAGAAGAGCGCAACTCGCATATGCTCAATCAGCTGATTTTATTGTGTTCTTGCGACAAACATATGGAGCCAATGCACTTCCGAAGCTGATTTCTATGATGGCAAACAATCAAAGTTTTGGGTATTCCATCCGTAATATCACCGGAAAAACCATTCATGAATTGGATATGGAATGGCGAGGAGAGCTTTCCGATTCTCTTCTTTGGCTCAAGCCACTATTCAGTGATACGACGTTACTCGCTGTTGGTGGATTGTTCCTCGTGCTTGGCTTTGCTCGCAAACACAAGAAACGATATGCGTATCGAAATCAACAAGTAGAGCAACGAGAAGTATACGAAATGCTTGAACGAGAACTGAGAAACTGGAAACCCAGCTATCTATCCTATCCTCCCCCTGCAACACCGTGGTCATAATCGGCTTCTGTGCACCTTCCAAAACAGGAAAAACCACATTTCTTGAGCATCTCATACCATCACTCATCCAAGATCATCGTTTTCAAGGAAAAATAGGAGTGATTAAACATTGTCACCACAATCTAAGCAATCATCACAACAGCGATTCTAATCGATTACAAAGAGCTGGAGCGCACCATGTTCAAGCAACAACAGAATCAAACTTTGATCATGTTTTGTCTTCATTTCCACAATGCAATCTAATTCTCGTTGAAGGATTCCGTTCCGCACCGATTCCGTTCTTTCTCCTAAAAAGACAACGAGAAGACAAACAGTGGAAAGCCCCCTCAAATATTATTACAACAATCGATCTTACACACTTTGAGACTTCCATACAACAAGCATTGACAACAATACATAGACTTTTGCTTGCACAATAGGTCTGCTTTCCATTATTAGATTCATGTCTAATATCTTGAGGAATCCTGTGTCCAAGCCTGCAGTCGTCAATGTACAATCCATCAAAAAAACATTTATTCAAAGTGGACCTTGGCCTTGGAGCCCAAAAAGTGAAGTTCATGCTGTAAACGGTGTTTCACTCACAGTTCGACAAGGAGAGGTTATTGCACTCGTGGGTCAATCTGGGTCTGGAAAGACCACTCTCTCTCGTATTATTCTTGGCTTAGAAGAACCGACAAGCGGAGAGATTCATTTAAATGGAAAAAGATGGGACCGAATTGGTGAGTCCAACCGTAGGTCGTTACGCCCGCGGTACCAGTATGTACCGCAAGATGCAATGGGCGCGCTAAACCCTCAACAAACAGCACTAGAGCACATCAAGGAAACGTACCGAGTATTGACAAATACATCTGCATCACAAGCAGAGGAGAAGGCAACCAAACTGCTGGAAAGTCTTGGTCTTGGAAACCGTCTTCATGCTCTACCAAGAGAAATGTCTGGAGGAGAACAGCGTCGTGTCACACTTGCAAGAGTTCTTGCACTGGATCCACTCCTCGTGGTTGCAGACGAACCAACCTCTGGATTGGATCCAGAGAGAAGAGATTCTGTTTTGGAAGCATTGATCGGAAATCTTCCCAAAGATGCCGCCTGTGTTCTTGTCACACACGATATGTCAGAAGCCAAAGAATGGTGTCACCGAATATTTGTAATGCTTGAAGGAAAGGTAATTGAGGAGATTGATATGACACAAGAGAATCCTCATCCTAAGCATCCATACGCTGTAGCACTGTTTGATCCTTGGTCTGATCAAGCGACAGAATGGCTCAAAGAAAATAAGAATCTCGATATGAATATGTAGCGACAGCTATACCTTGTTTGCAAAGCGAACACTCATAACATCGACCATTTCAGCAAGAAGCTTATCTATATCATACTCTTGCTTCCATTCTGGATAGTGGTTTCGAAACTTTCGTGTATCTGAAATCCACCAGATGTGATCGCCCATACGGTTCTGTTCACTCAAGGTATAGGAAAACTCATTGCCCGTGAGCTGTTCGCATTTTTCAATGGCTTCAAGCATAGAACAATTGGAGAATCGACCTCCGCCAATATTGTATACTTGTGCGATACGAGGCTTTTGATAGAAAGCCCAAAAGGCTCGTGTCAGATCTCGAGAATGAATGTTGTCACGAACCTGCTTCCCTTTATATCCAAATATAGTGTAGGGAGTTTTGGTGATGGAGCACTGAACAAGATATGCCAAAAAACCATGGAGTTGAGCACCGGAATGCTGTGGCCCTGTTAGACATCCTCCTCGAAAACACGCTGTTTTCATGTCGAAATATCTTCCATATTCTTGTACCAAAATGTCAGCTGCTACCTTAGAGGCACCAAAAAGAGAATGCATGCAATTGTCAATCGACATATCTTCGGGAATTCCATCCGCAAAATAAGAATGACTCTCATCAATCTCCCACCGCCTCTCTCCTTCTACAAGAGGAAGAGAATTGGGACGATCTCCATATACCTTATTGGTCGATACAAAGATAAATACGGCATTGGGACAATGCAGTCTTGTAAGCTCTAAGAGATTCAATGTTCCAACTGCATTCACAGAGAAATCGGTCAATGGCTCTCTAGCAGCCCAATCATGTGAGGGTTGTGCGGCGGTATGTAGAATCAAAGAAATATCAGAAGCATATTTGGTAAAGATCTTTTCAAGAGCACCCTTATCGCGAATATCAATGTTGGCATGTGTATAACCAGAAATACTCTTCTCCAGAAGTCCTCGGTTCCAAGCCGTACTTGAGGCCGCTCCAAAAAAATACGCTCTCATATCATTATCGATACCAATGACATCCATACCTTGATCTGCGAAATACCGTACAGCGTCTGATCCAACCAAACCTGCAGAACCTGTAACCAATGCTATCGCCATTTTATCTCCCCCTTTATCGATGATTTATCTTTATGATTTTGGACCAAGAAGATCATATAGGCTTTCCTTATAATCGGTTAGCCATGCGAATACGTCATCAAATAAGTTTTCTATGCTTCGTGTTGGCTTCCAGTTCATTTCGCTGCGTATACGTGAAGCGTCTGTAACAAACCACGGTATATCTGCTGCTCTTGTCTCTGGAACAGAGCCGATTCCTAAATCTTGCCCTCCCCTTTCCATACATAGTTGAGTTGCTTCAAGCAAAGAAATACTTCCTTCATATCCACCACCAACATTATAGATGGTACGCGTCATTGTTTTTCCCACCTGCATTTCTACCAGTTCTGCGAGATCATCCACATGTAAGATATCGCGTACCTGTACGCCTTTTCCTCCAAATCCCATATATGAAAGCTTTCCTCCATATAGATGTCGTGAAGCCCATAGAACCACAAACCCCTGATCAACCTTACCCATTTGCCAAGGACCAGCCAAGCAACCGCATCGATATACAACAGCGTTCAAGCCATACATCTGCTTGTATTCTTCTATAAGCAATTCAGAAGCCAATTTGGTAGCACCATACATACTTCGATGCCCCTCCAATCCAAAATCTTCTGTGACTCCATTTCTTGACCAACCCTGTCCAGATACCCCTTCTTCAAAATCAAAACGAGTTCCTTGCTCACTTAACGGAAGCGCTCGTATTGGATCTATGGGATAAATACGACTTGAAGACAGAAAAATAAATTGTGAGGAGTGTTTCCGAGCATGTTCAAGAGCATTAATTGTTCCCACAAGATTTGTATGAACAACATAAGCCGGACTCTCTCCATATCCTGCATGAACAGATGGTTCTGCAGAAGCCTCTACAATTAGATCTGCAGGTCCTGTACTCGCAATGTCACTTGGAACACGGATATCACCATGAAAAAATTCAATCCCTGCATTTTTTAATCGGGGAAGTGAAAGCTCACTTCCTCTTCTGCGAAGATTATCCAGTGCTGTTATCTTCGCTTGAGGATATGCCTTCCGCAACTGTAAAGCGATATTGGAGCCTACAAATCCAGCTCCTCCTGTGATTAGAATACGCATACGTATTTCCTATTTTAAAAATTCATCGGTGTATGTATCGAACTTCTCTTTTTTTGCGACAAAAAAAACAAAAAACACACATCGATATTCCTTTAATTTAGGTGAAATTCGAACAATATATACTTTTTTTAACCTCACACTTCAAATGATAAAAAAATCCGCTACATATGTAGATGATTTCCTTCACGGAGGCAAAATGAAAAAGCAAAGTCCAAATCCCAATAATGCACAAGAAAACAATGCTGTTGAAGTTTCAGAGTCAGAAGTTCAAAGTCAGATTTCCAATGCAGATCGACTCGACACAATAGCGGAACAACTCGGTTTTGATGCTTTACAAGATAGCAATCCAGCCTCTTTCGTTATGGACTGGCTCAATCAATTCTCCGGTATTTTGGGTTTTGGTGGAGAAAGGAACAACATCCACCAAAAGGGAAGCCAAGGCAACGACAACATCAGTGCAATGGGAGGTGCTGGAAGCAATCGAATCCGACAAAACGGTCGAAGAGGAGATGACAATCTTGATGCAATTGGTGGAAAAGGAATCGATCGCATCATCCAACGCGGAGGACGCGGAAAAGATGTTCTCAACGCCATGGGCAATCAAGGAAACGATAAGATCACACAGAAAGGCGGACGTGGACGCGATGAACTCAAAGCAATCGGAGGTCAAGGTCGCGTC
>NYTD01000155.1 GCA_002683315.1 Deltaproteobacteria bacterium
GCCATGGTTTGCTCCTGACGAATTCAAACTACACTATTTGTTCGAAATCATATCTCTTGTTTAGCTCACCTCGTGTGAATATTCAAGAAACCTCTAATGCCTGATGGCATTGATATTCAATTTGGATACATCATGACACGAAAAAATATCAAAAAACAAATCGGAATCATATGTACATTCTCAATCCATCTCAAAGATCATAAAACATATGAGAACCACTCAATTCACGAATATTTCAAAATATCCATCTGTAGCCAACCGTTCCGATAAGACCAGCTTGATAACTAGACCCATTTGCCATACCTACTTCAAAACTAAACGTACATTGTTCAATTTTCAACTGTGGCCCAATCGTAAACGGCCATGGTCTAACTGCGATCAAGATATTTCTCTCCAGACTCCCCCCCCCTATACCTATCTTTGCTGTAAAAAGCGTAGGAAGTGCTGCACCAAACTGCAATTCATAAACAAGACCTGAATTAGAATATGTACCACCATACATAAGACTGACTCCAGGAGAAGCTCCTTGACTAAAGTCATAGCTACCCAGTGATGCCAAACCAATATTTAGTTCCACGAATGTCTCTTTGGAAATAGCCTGAGAGGCAGCACGTGTATTTTTTTCTTCCGTAAAAGGAACTTCATTGTACTGAATGTTGAAATCAAGAATAGAATCTGCTTGAGCCTGAATTAGAGATAAGAATAAAAACATTTCTCTCCTTTTGTAAACTATGTTTATATAATAAACATAGTTTACAAAACATGTAAGAGATAATTTGATTTTTTTATTTTTTCACACTGATTATTCTTGATTCAACGTATGTCAGATTGAATCTTCTCGTTCGATGACATCGTCATGCACACTTATATGAAAAGCGTTGTCGTTATTGTGGAGGAATAAGGGATCCATTGGATTTTCCCATAATCTTTCAAACAGTCTATATTTAACAGTCCTAATAATTTGTTGTACCAAGTAATTGTGTAAACATGAACATCTCCTTGATATTTCGAGCTGAACCCAAAATTAAGACGATCCCCAACGAGGGACGGAATCAAACCACTTGATACATCGAAAAAGTTCCTCTTCATAGCCGTGTTTTTTATATAGAGATCGAGCACGAATATTATTGAAAAAAACATGGAGTGTGAGGCTTTTCGCTCCCAATTCAAACGCTCTTTGTTCTGCTCGTTCAAGAAGAAGAGTTCCCAAACCATTTCCACGTGCTTTGGGTGCGACAATAATTGTTTCCAAATGGGCACTCGGTGTATGACTTAGGAGTTCTTCACGTAGGGTCACCATTATTACACCCAAAATACTTCCATGTCTATCCACTGCGACATCTGCAAACGTAACTGTACTTTTTTGCTCCAAAACAGTACACAGCATTTCCGCATCACCCGACCACAAATGCTTTGCTACTCGTTGAACGGGAAGCTCAAAATCAGCAAGTTCAGGAAATAAGGAGAGAACCTCTTCCTTATCTTCAATTCGTACCGGTCGATAGGTAATCAAAATATTCATGATTAAGGCGTATCCTATGGTACGGTCAAAGCCCATTATATTCCATGTCTTTTTTTGAAAATATGGATCGTTGGAACCCCAAGATGGAATCTCCATTTTACAAAGTTCACGGACACCGATCACAAGCGCTCATACTCAGTGCAAATAATAGATATGCTTACAAATAGAGCTGTGATTGTAATGCTTCACTATTCGTTCACTTGATCATATTCCTTAAACTCAACATGGATTGCTGATCCATTTCGGAAGTTAAATGTATCAATAACATCCCCATTCTCATCTTCTCCAAGATTCCAATGAGCTACTGTTTGTAGACTATCTCTCAAGTGCTCTACCAGAGAATTACTCTGTTCCGCTGTATAGAGTTGTTCTACCTCAGATAGAGTTAACCCTTCGCTGAACAGAATAAGAGAATCTACACCACCTTTCCAGTAATTGGCAAACGACGTATTGCCTTCACCTTGCGTTGGACATCCAAAATACAAATTTCTTGTCTCAGCGCCATCATAATCAAAACGATTAATAACATTATTAAAGGAGCTAATACATACATTGTTATGGAACAATGTTAGCGTTTTATCCTCAAGATACGATATGGTGATCCGGTCTCCAGATTCAAATGTTAGAGCCTCATCCAAATCATATCTTTCACAAAGGGCGTTAACGTCAGAAAGATCTTCAATGACTGTTCCTTCGGAAATTTCCGGACAGAACAAAAGTCTAAGACTTTGTAGCTCTGCTTTTATCATCATTCTTGCTCCCCCTACTTGAAACATTGTATTGTCTATCGCCCCTGCTAAACTTTCAGGTGCAAGACGTAATGAAAAACTCCAAGAATCCTGTGAAAGAGGACTCGAATCACCTCCAAATTCTATGCATCCATTGCTTTCAAACAAAGCATAGTGTGTACTCTCTGGTCTATCTTCTTCAGAGACTTGACCAGAATCAAAAGTGTCTTCAACATCAGTAGGAATTGATGAAGACGTATCTCGTAATTGATCTTGAAGATTATCATATTCTTCTTGATCAAGCAGACACCCAATAAGTACAAAAATTGAGAACATTATCACTCCAAGCACAAAAGATCTGGATTACAATTACTCTTTTTCAATTTATAAAAGTATCCATCCAACTGTTGAACATCAATCCGTCGATGAAATATAACGCGACACAGTCGATTATCCCTGAAATCATAGAACGATAACAATATTCTGCACGAAAGTCTCAAAATCCACAACTTGTAAAGCTTATCTGTCTCTACCTATCGATAACATTGACTCTATTTTTATTTTAGATTCTTGAACAGATGTTTTTTTCCAGTATACAATACGTAAAGCACATCAAGGCAAAAGGAAAAAAAATCGTGGTACGTCCATTAAAAAAACTGTACACCCTGAATTCAATCTCGATTGTTTCCTTTGTAGTGGGAGGCATAGTACATATGTTGGGTTGTTCTGAGCCACCAATAGCACCCGATGAATCTCCATTGATAGCCCTAACTCCTACAGAATACAACAATACCATACGTGATCTTCTTGCGATGCCTATGGATGCTGAAGCATGGGATGAGCCCTTTGCTGTTGGTAGTTCAGCTCAACGTGCGTGGCCGTGGACATTTCCTAAAGAAACCGGTGTTCAAGGATTTGAAGGCATCGCACAAGGACAACGTTCTTCCCCCTATCAAATAGAACAAATGTACAATGCTGCAGTCCATTTCGCACAATATGTGCATGTCTCTCCTTCTTTTCACACTTGCGCAGACTGGTCTTCAATGCTGGGGGAGCAAAAAAAAGAGTGCGGATGGGACAGCATAAAACGATTTGCTCAGCGAGGATGGCGCCGCCCAATAACAGATGATGAAGAACAACGCTTGGAGCAATACTTTGAGGACAATTGGAACAATGGTACCCCAGACGACGCAATTATTTTGACCGTATCGGGTATTTTACTCTCACCTGCATTTCACTATCGAATAGAAGAAGGAGACATGGAACAACAAATCGGAGAGGCAATACCCCTCAATGATTGGGAGATGGCTTCTCGTCTCTCTTATTTTCTTTGGGATAGTATGCCCGACCCGACTCTTTTTGCAGCAGCTGCTCAAGGAGAGCTTCGGACAAAGGCACAGATTGAAACCCAAGCACTACGAATGTTGAGCGATCCAAGAGCTCGTGACACAGTTATTCATTTTCACAATCAGTGGCTTGGTACAACCAAGATTAACCACATCTCTCCTGCACGTCGCGCTTATGGACCAACCTATTACAACATCTCAGCTGAACCTGCTTTGGATACATCCGATGATTTCGTTTGGCCGACCATACTTCTTGACGTCCGAAAATCGATGGAACTGGAAACCAATTTGTTCGTAGAAAGAACCATTTTTGATGGAGGTGGAACCTTTACGGACTTGTTGACGGATAATCATGGGTATCTCTCTAATCAAACAGCACCGTTGTATGGAAATGGTGTGGTGGAGCTGAGTGGAGACAATATTACCTATAACGATGATAATGGTATATCCTTGAATCTTCGTCCTGTTGAGTTCCCTGCTGATCAAAGAGCTGGAATCTTAACCCTTCCATCTGTTCTTGCTTTACGCGCGCATCCAGTGCACCCAGCACCAGTTCTCCGAGGCACGTTTATTTTCAATTTGGCTTGTCAGCCGTTGGGAGCTCCTCCACCAGGAGCAGAGGAACAAGCCCCACCAGATACTCTTGATGCACAAATGACAAATAGAGAAAGAATAGAAGTCGCAACAGGATCGGGAAGTTGTGCTACGTGCCATGATGTGATCAATCCACCAGGATTTGCCTTCGAACACTTCGATTCAATGGGAGGATGGCGGACTCTTGACAATGAACAACCCATTGATTCCAGTGGCTCATTTCGTCTCAGCGATGGAGAAGAATTTGTTTTCAATACCGCAATCGAATTGGCGCACCAATTGGCCAGCAGTACGCAAGTTCGAGATTGTTATTCTCTTCATTGGGCACGATACGCCACAGGTTCCGCTTTGAGCCCATCTCATCCATCGGTAGCTGATATCCAGGCTCAATTTCGAGAAGATGACAACATACAAAACCTCCTTATATCAATCGCCAAGAGTGATATATTCCGGTATAGGAGAGGAGAATAATGCGTCGGCGTAATTTTTTATCACATCTCGGTCTTAGTGCGGGAGCTTGGTTTAGCCCTTGTGGAGTACAAAATGCTTTTGCCGATAATGAAGAAGCGCCAAAGCGCCTCATTATTCTTTCACATAATCATGGTTGGACATACGATTCATGGAAAATGCGTCCAGGTAGTTTGAACTCCGAATTACCATGGGACGTACATCTTTCCAATATGAATCTAGATCAATTCAGTGATCCGCTCGCTCCACTATACACTCATCGGAATCGAATGTTGGCTATCGATGGTCTCTCGCTGGCTACCGCTGAACTTGATATGGATGGGTTTCGACATGAAACAGGTTGGGTACAGGCATGGACAGGAAACTGGGGTGCATTTAATGGCAGCGCATTTGTTTCAGAGGCAGGATTGGGATCGCAGTCCGCTTCACTGGATCAAATTGTGGCTGAACAAATCGCTCGCCCCGATCGGCTTCCTTCCATAGAATTATCGGTCAATTTTGGGGGACCAGAAATAGGACGATCTATTTGTTTTGATCAAACGGGACAACCTTTACCCATGATCAACGCACCATTGAAACTATGGGAACGTCTTTTTGGTCCATCTGTCGATCCAGATCCATTGCTCTCTCGAAGAGAACAAACGCTTACGTTTTCCCAACAAGAATTTACCTCTATCAGAAACAAACTCGGCGCAAATGCAAAAGAAAAAATGGAACGTCACTTTGAACTGATGCAAAAGCTATCACAAAGACTCGATGGAATGGCAAATCTCAACTGTATGAATATACCAACACCATCCGAAAACATCACTTCTTATGATGAAAATTTCGATGCTTTTTCTGAACTCGTTGCCGCAGCTTTTTCTTGCGATATTACCCGTGTTGCAACCATGTCTCTGGGTGATATCCCAACCTCTGATTTTGGCTGGGGAGACTTTACAGACGATGTACACAAAGGTCTAGCTCATGAAATCTACAATGACCCGGATTGTCACAATGCGATGAGTGACTACATCACGCACCATGCTCATCAAGTCTCTCGACTGATCACGTTACTCGAATCCATTCCCGATACGGATGGACGCACCCTAATGGATAATACACTAATCGTTTGGGGTTCAGAACTGGCCAACGGTTGGCATGGGTATCAACAATATTGTCCTCTATTAATCGGAGGTTCATGGCACTTTAATACGGGAAGATACATCCATATGCCTCATGAAACCCCGATTGAAATACTGGTTCCCAGAACGATTGATGCAAGTGGATACACTTCGGTTTCCGGTCGCCCTCATCAACATCTACTGGTTAGTGTTGCACAAGCGATGGGTGTACATACAGACATCATCGGCCTATCTCATGTTCAATCACAAAATGGTGATTGGATCGATTGTTCTGGCCCTATTGTAGAATTATTCTAGATAATACGACAAAATAGAAGATGGATAAAGTGGAAATACTTCAAAACTATGGCTCTAAGATAAAAAGTTTCGTCTAGTCATGTGTATTAATTTTTTGCTTATACACTCGATGCATTCATAGCAATGAATACATAATCTTTCGTCCCTAATCGATGACACAAAGACTCTCGTCCCCAATCAGGATTTCTTCCATACCATCGCAAGCCAAGGCTGTTGTTCTCTAGGAAGACCATGAGGTCTAAAATAGTGTTCCACTGGCTCAAACCCTGCCATCTTAAACATCTCAGACCATCCTGCAACATCCATATAATTCCCATAGCGAAGTTCATTCATTTGTTCAATATTGGGACCTCTCGGGTTTGAGCAAAACACAACACCATCATCGATTAAAGAGTGATGAAATGTGATTAGGGTTTCTAATAGACGAGATCTGTGAATATGAAAGAGACTTGCATTGGCAAATATACCGTGAAATGATTTTTGGGGTAAATCCAGCGCAATAAAGTTTTGATGAAGCACTTCGCAACCACTAAAATCACGGGCCATTTCACAAAACTCCAAACATCCATCCAATCCTATTGGGATATAGCCCTTTTCCATGAAACACTTCAAATCTCGACCGGGTCCACAGCCAAAATCCAAAACTGTAATCGGCTCGTTCGATTTTGGTATATTCCGACAAAGTGCTTCTAAATTTTGTGACACATCATGCGTACGTGTACCCTCCCAAAATTCCAAAGGTCTAGATGAATAGTGAGCGATGGTGCTCAACATCATTTGCTTCAAGATATCATCGGATTGCATTACTTCTCCATGGGACAATCATATCACTTTTCAAAGAATCGATGAGATATAGAAAAGTCTGCATCAACAAAATCTATCGAAGATGAGTAGAAGGTAATGTCGTGACATCAATCAAAAAATGATAAAATCTGAAATATATACTGAACAAATCGTGTATGTTCTTGCCCTTCTCTGAGAATGGCTCTACCTCTGTCAAGACATTGGATAGAGCGTAATATTATTTGGATTAAAATATACTTATATGCTCATCTTTTTTCTTTGCTGTACCCCATCAAAAACACCAGACTCTTCAAGAGTAGAATCAAAAATCGATATTGAGCAATTCTTTCTTTCTGTTGGAAATGAATCCAATGATCAAAAACGATATGATGAAATAAGTGGAATTCTTGATGAATTACCTGAAGATGACTTTAAAGAAGAGGTCGTGGATTTCCTCTCTATCTATGAGCAATGGGCTTATGGACGGGAACGATACTGGGCTCCCGGAGATCAAGACTCTGCCGGTGAAGGTGGATACCTCGGAGGTTTTTTTCTAATGAGGGTCCTACCCAATCAAGGTGAGAACAGCTATCCGCCTATACCAAATGAAGATTCTCTGCTATATCCTTTATGGGCAGATATACGCGGTCGAATGCTCATATGGTCTGCAATAGAAAATAATTTCCTGACTGAGCAATTTTTTGAAGAGGGTCGTGCACGACTTCTTGAAGCAAAAGAAGCCTACCCCAACAATAAAAACCTACAGATGTATCTCGGAGAGGCCATACCTTGGGAAAGCGAAATACTTGAAAACGCCCCTGATTGGGTTCAACATCAACACACCTCCATTACGCATCTAATGGATATCCTTGAATTTTGGATCGAGTACAGACAAGCTTCAGATGGTCAGTTCGGAGGAGGATGGGGTGACGACGTAGAAATGTGGCGATGGTGGACCCCGCTATTTTTGGGCTATATACATAATGATATTGATGTGGCACAAAGAAAACTCTCTGATGGAATCTTTGATCTACCAAGACTAGAGAATGGATACACTTCTATTCTTACAGATGTTGAACACTCCTCAGAAGACAGTGCTGACTCTATATCTCCCATGATACTTCGTTTTCCCAGCGAAAGCGTGTGGCAAAATAGAGCCTCAAGAATCGGTGATTTAGCCTCCACAATCTGGATGGCAGAAAACAACCGCGGGCATCTGCATTTTACAAGTACATACTTCACTTCTCAAGAAGTCGACGTATCTCAAAATCACGCCTGTGACACACCATACCATACTCGTGCTCTCCAACCAGCATTCCTTACATGGGCACAAGGAGATGACACTCATCAAGAGGTTCTAACCGCTTGGCTTGATGGCTGGATTGCGATTAGTGAACGAGAAGAGAATGGAAAGCCCACAGGTATTCCTCCTGCCGCTATCGACTTCCCTTCCGGAGAAGTGAGAGGAAATCCTTGGTGGAATCCAGGTTGTCACTATAGTGATCGAACCTTTGCTTTTCCTAGAGCGCTTTCATTCTTGACGGAAGCGATGGTTCTCGCATATCACAAAACAGGAGAGGAGCGATACATCAATTGGCTTGATTCCATGGCTCAGCACCGCAGGGCATGGATAGAAGAAGGTCGTCCCAATGGTGAAGAAGGAGATCTCAATTGGGCGCGTTCACAAATCCGTAAAGCCCTGCACAACGGACTTCGCAAACATTGGATGCTCACACAAAGTGATGAGTACAATGATCTGATCTTGTCTGAAGGAGATCGATATGACCGATATCGACTTACAGGAGAAGATGAGGGATGGATTGAGCTATTGGAAAATACCGCAAAGGCTCTTTCATGGAATCAAGCAGCCTACACCACAGAAGTTCGCTTTACAGATCGTGTTGTAAAATTTCATAGTGCATATTGGAATAAGTTCACGGAGGCCCCACTACCGACGATAGACTCCGAATTACTGTACAACATGATTACCGGGGATCTTGGCAGTCCCGGATACATTCCCCTTCCTCATTTTCGATGGGACTTCCACCCTCGAATTGTACGTGTACACGTGACTACAAATCAATCTGCCGAACTATATGCGGTATCAGATTCAGATGTCACTGGTTCGGTTCGTGTTCTACAACAAGAAACAGGTCACTTTACACTGACATGCTCGGAACAGATTATACAAGAAGGGAATTTCTCGGATGGAGTATTGGCTCTCACATTACCCTCCCAAGATCTTTGTACGCTTCAACTAGAAGACTAAGATGAGATGCACTCCAATCGCATAAAAGTAATGTAACCCGCCTGAATTGGCACTTCAATAGCCTCTATCATTCCCCATCCTAGTACAATCGCGCATCCCTCAGGTAGATTGGATGGCATAAGTGTATGTGCTCCAGAAGGAATATTTAGCCATACACCACCACCATGAACAGAAGTACTTGTTAATTCAGTGGAGGGAAGACCAGACGAATTGGTATAAAACGGACCATCACCAATATCATCACGCATGGATAGTGTAATATCTGGAACATTGATCCCATCTCCAAAAACACCATTGGACACAGAAAATACAAGGATACCTGTACCCTCTTCCCATTCTAGGTCGACCATCCCCATCTGCGCTTCAATCAGTGCAGGTGTTACCAAAGATATATTGGGAATCGTTTGTGAAGGATGCTGTGCAAGAATCGGAACCAGACCTGGAACCATATCATCTTTGGTCATCACCAATTGGCGCCCTAAAAAATCGTGCTTCGACCTCAGCGTGTAAAATCCTTCTCCATTCGTCGTTGTACAGTCTACATCACAAACCGAAACGTCCTCTATACCCTCCATCCCAAGTAACTGCGTAACGTATCCCGACATTTTGGTTTCTATGACTGCATTCGCACTATCAGACTCGTTCCCCGTACAAGAAATTATTAAAAAAATCATCGATTATAACCTATTTTTTACACTGTAATGGAAATACAACAAAGCGACAACCTGACCAGATACAACGATTTAGCCGCTCCAACATTTCTTGTTGACCCATGAAAGAACGTTCAAATTATCTGGAAAAGCACTCCTAATGTCAAAATATAATAGCCTCTATGA
>NYTD01000156.1 GCA_002683315.1 Deltaproteobacteria bacterium
CAAGAAGTGATTTTATCGCAGCGTTAAAACAAAGAGAGGCATCTCTTCCTAAGCTTGTTCCAAAAGCCAGAGGACTTCTTGATAATGAAGCAGCATTAAAAATCGCTCAGAAAAAACAAGAGAAATTACAGCGATTATCCAAAGAAGAGCATGATTGGAAAGCATGGTTTCCAGCAAAGATTTATACTCCACAATCTCCATTTCCTCTGGGGATAGAAACAAGAACTATTGATGTTCAAGGAGAGCAAATTAGCTTTCGTCGTATGCCGCAAGGTTTTTGGGATACGAGCCCCATGAATCATAGTATGTGGGTTTCACAAATTTTGATTTCACAACGTATATATAAAACTGTAACAGGGAACCAATCTTCTTGGTTGGAAGGCGCACAGATTCCTGCACATATGATGACATACTCAGATGCATTGCATTTTTGTAATCTTTTGTCAGAAATGTTTTCCTTACCCACTCCATATCTCTTTTCTGGTGGATCTTGGTCTTGTATTTCGACGGAAGGATTTCGATTGCTTAACCATCATGAGTTTTGTTATGTCCTGACAGCCGCGGGAATTCCTATGAAAGAGGAAGACATATATCGACAAGCTTGGTGTAGTGAAAATAGTCAGGGTAAGATTCAGTCTATTCGTACAAAAGAGCCCAATGATTGGGGATTATATGATATTATTGGTGGTATGGAAGAATGGGTGTGGACGGAAGAAAATAGCTCTGCTCGCGTTGGAGGAAGTTGGTACCATGACCGATGGGCTGCATTAGATCTTCAAAAGAAGATTGGTTCGATTGAACTCAAGGCGGATACAATAGGATTTCGTATTGTTCTTTCAAATATGATAAAAGAAGGTTTCAAAGGAGTTTCTCTTGGCTGAAGAGACTGTTATTAGAGTTTTAAATCAACGGTTAAAAGAACCCACGAACGGAAACAAAAAAGAGCGCACATTTGGGCGGAGCTTTTGGGTGATTTCATGGGCAGCTTTGCTAATCATTATTATGGGTTCTCTTTCCAATCCTGTTTTTAAGGAGTTCGACAAACAGCTTCATTTTATCGGATATTTGATGTTGGGGGCTCTTTTTACGGTCTCACAGCGAGGTCTTTTTATTTATGTATCATTGTGTGGTATTTTACTTCTCTCTGTTGTTATTGAGTTTGTACAAGGGGTGATGGGGCGAAGTCCTGACTGGGCAGATTTGTTATCTAATGGATATGGTGTCGGTTTTGGATTTTTGATCGCTACACTGGGCAAATTTATGTATGGATATTTCAAAAAAGAAAAATCCAATTTGCTGTCTCAGAAAAGAAGTCGCAGATTTGAGAAAGGAAAAAAGATCTTTTCTCAAGGCGAAAGAGCCAAATATCTCTATGTCGTTTTATCTGGGGAAGTCTTGATTTATCGAAAGGAAAATGGTGAAAAAAAACCAATAGATATGGTGTATCCTGGAGAAGTTTTCGGTGAAATGGGGCTAATTACAGATGATGTTCGATTTGCTTCAGCCCGAGCAAGTGAACCTTGTGATGTTTTTATTATGAGTAAGGAAGAGTTGTTTTATTCTCAGCACGAAAAAGATTCTCATCCAGCTATTTTGGTATTACAGACCTTGGCTCGTAGGTTACAGCAGGCGAATGAGAAGGCTGCAAAGTATGCAAAGGAAAAGAAGGGTAGCTAGAACCAGTAGTGAACAGCTCCTAGGATATTTCCGCCGACTTGAATTTGGGAATGGGTTTGTCCAAGATCGATATTGAGACCGATTGTTGATCCTAGTGATAGATTGTCAAGTCCCATAAGAAAAAATTGTGCCTCAAGACTAGGAAGCATTCGAAATGTTGGATCTCCATCTTTATCAACAAAGGCGAGCGCACCTCCAGCAAGAATATTGAGGTTGTCCTCTACGATGATACCATACGAGCCTTTGATGCCAATATTGAAAATGGGTTGTATTTGGGTTCTTGGTGCAGTGTCAAAACCGACAAAGACTTCGGCTTGGACTTCCATGACCTTCTCAGGCATGGGGACCCCATAACGAACAGAAAGGGTAGGGACGGTGCCGAGGGTTTGGTTAATGCCAACACCAAGTCTATTGTCAAGATCCTTGGCAAATACGGAAGATAAAAGAAAAATAATCATGTCATTACTCATCTACAAAAAATAGCTTTATCGTAGTGTACTATAAAAGTCTTGACCTGTCCACAACATTGTTGTCTGTAAAAAAATGGAGAAGCTCGAGCCGCGTTCTTTACTTTCACACACAATCACTCAACGTTCGGCTGGAGCTTCTCAAACTCCGATGTAATGGAGTATGTTCACATTTATGCAAAAGTTGTGCCAAAAAAAATAGAGTTTAACTTTTTATTGTGCTTGGATTTTGTGTCATCCTCTTTTTCGATCTTGGTGCATATCGGTTATCTATCATCTAGTTATTAGGAGCAGTGATGAGTTACGATGTCTTTTTTTCCATCTCTCAAACCCCAGTTGATGGATATGAACCAACAGAAGCGCAGATGTTACAAAACTTCTTTGAGCAAGTTCAACTTGCCGATGAGCTTCGCTATGGTACGGCTTGGATAGCGCAGGCGCATCTTTCAACCCAAGTACAAAAAAGGAATCGTAAGCCAGTCGTTCCTCATTGGAAAGGAGAGATAGGATTGTGCACGGACTTTTTTCAATTGGCGCATCATGTTTTTGCACAGACCTCTCATATTGAAGTTGGTTCTGCTGTACTGAGTAATTTGTGTAACGGTGGTCCCATCGGAATCGCAGAGCGGATCGCTAATTTTTGTATGCTTCATGGTTTGAGACCCAACGAAAAGAGAAAGCTTCATCTTGGGTTCTCTGCTGGAAGATTTGAGTTTATGGCTCGCCCATACGGTATTATTCCTCGAGATATTGTAGAAGAAGCAGCATGGCCTGCATTACGAGGACAGATATTTATAGAGGCTTCTTTGATTATGCTTAGGCTCCTCAGGGGAGATGTGCTCAGTACAGAAAATTCTTATGAGACCACATTAACTCGGGCAAATTTTCGCTCTGACGGTGATTGGTTGGCAGTACAAGAGGCAGCAAAAGAGCTTTATTCTCTATCTTCTTTGCCAGAATCTGTTGACATCTCAAAACGATACTCTTTTGAAGAGCTTAAAATTATTCCTCAAGATTGGCCCAGAGAATTGCTGTCTTTAATCGTAGGTTCTCATGATCCCAATGCTCAGCGTCTGTTTAACGAAGTATTACCCGTCAAGGTCTTTAATCTCTCCATAACCAAGCCAGAAGTGATCGAAGCGACACACAATCGAATGCGTGATTGGTTCCACAAAGGTGGAGGAGAATGGAAAAGAGAATACATGCCAAGAACCGTTATGGTTTTTTTACACGATGATGAAAAACTTTCTCAAGAAGAGAATGATCACCAAGCAAGCCATCAGGCGAGAAAGGCATTGGAAGCCTATTGGAGTGCTTTACAAGGTACAATAGATCCGAAGAGAATTGAAAATGCTGCAAATAATGCGCTTATCGGTTCTCCACAGACGATGGCTCAACAAATAGTAGATCGTTTTCCAAATGGAGATAGACTCATGCTTTGGTTTGATTTCTTTAATCATGATTCAGAGCAAGTCTGCGGAATGATGCGCTCTTTTGCTCAAAAGGTAATCCCTCAAGTTGAAGAGTTGAGAGGTCTGTAATGAAAATTCAAAATTTTATAGGAACTTTTGTCGATCCAAACAATGATCAATGGATTGATAATATTGATCCAGCAACGGGAAATGTGATCTCACAGATACCGAGTTCTCAAGCAGAAGACGTTAATTTGGCTGTTGAAAAAGCACTCTTTGCCTTTTCTTCTTGGCGCTCAAAGAGCATGTTGGAACGAGCAGATGTACTCGATGCAATAGCAAATAAGATAGAAGAACGCTTGGAAGAATTTGCCATGGCTGAGAGTTTGGACACGGGAAAACCGTTGTCTCTTGCTCGCACTGTAGATATACCTCGCGCTATCGCCAATTTTCGATTCTTTGCTGGAGCTGTTCGACATGATGAAACAGGGTGTCATATGATGGCACAAGCGATTAACTATACATGCCGAAAACCGATTGGTGTTGTCGGTTTGATTACTCCGTGGAATCTTCCTCTCTATTTGTTGTCTTGGAAAACAGCCCCTGCACTGGTTATGGGAAATACAATTGTAGCCAAACCATCAGAGATGACCCCAACAACAGCTACTATGCTTGCACAAGTTATCGATGAAGTTTCTCACGTTCAAGATATCTTTCATGTTGTTCATGGATATGGAGCAGAGGCTGGGGCGGCTATTGTTGAACATCCGCAGGTAAAAGCCATTTCGTTTACAGGAGGAACTGCGACAGGTAGGCAGGTAGCAGCAACAGCATCTTCACACTTTAAAAAATTATCCTTGGAATTGGGAGGCAAGAATTCATCTATTGTTTTTGCTGACTGTGATTTTGAGAAAACTGTTTCTGGAGTAGCGAGGGCTGCTTTTCTCAATCAGGGGCAAGTATGTTTGTGTGGTTCGAGAATTTTGGTAGAGCGCTCAATATATGTACGCTTTATTAATGCATTGATTGAAGAGGTCTCATCCTTGACTGTAGGAGATCCTCGTAATCCTTCAACAAAGCTTGGTTCTTTGATTTCGCTACAACATCGTGAAAAAGTTGAACGCTACATAAATATTGCTCGTGGTGCTGGTGGGAAAATCTTGTGTGGAGGCGATCGTCCTTCTATCGGACAAGGGTTTGAACAAGGAGCTTGGCTTTCTCCAACATTGATAGCAGATTTAGACGTGAATTCCATTCCTAGTGTCGAAGAAATCTTTGGTCCTGTTGCAGTGGTTCATCCTTTTGATGATGAAGAAGAGGCTGTTCGTATCGCTAATGGAGTAGAATATGGATTGAGTGGTTCTGTATGGACTCAAGATATTACTAGAGCACATAGTGTTGCACAAAGACTAGAGACGGGTATGGTTTGGGTTAATACGTGGCTTTGCAGAGATTTACGCGTTCCGTTTGGTGGTGTAAAAGCAAGTGGTGTCGGACGAGAGGGGGGGCGATATTCTCTCGAATTCTTCTCAGATACCCAAAATATTTGTATTCACTTGGGTTAGCGTGTAATGCCAGATCTTATCGATATCTCTCCTTTGATCTCTCCTCGGATTGGCGTTTGGCCTGGTGATACCCCATTTTCACAAAAGTATCTATGTCGTATTGAAGAAGGAAGTAATATAGATTTGTCTGCAGTGACAACAACGATGCATCTTGGTGCACATGCAGATGCTCCCAGCCACTATGCCAAAGATGGAGTCGGGATTGATAAGCGTCCTTTGTCTTTATATTATGGGTTGTGTCAGGTGATTCATGTACAAGTATCAAAAGGAATGCGAATTATGCCTCGTGATGTATGTACAGAAATCGTTGCGCCGCGTGTATTATTTCGAACAGGTTCTTTTCCAAATCCAGATCAATTTACAACAGATTTTTGTTCTTTATCTCCAGAATTGGTTCATTTCTTAGCTGACAAAGGGGTTGTGTTAATCGGGATCGATACTCCTTCTGTAGATCCTTGTACATCAAAGGAACTTGAGAGTCATCAAGCGATAGCGAACAGAGACTTGGCTATATTAGAAGGGATTGTACTTCAAGACGTTAAGGCAGATGTATATCGACTAATGGCATTTCCACTGCGGATAGAGGGGGCAGATGCGACGCCTGTACGAGCTGTTTTGGAGAAATTGACCTAGCTTGTACTTTCTTAATCACACAAAGAATGATACAGTGGCATAACTTAAGGATAAATTGAATTTCAAGTATCATTCTTTCCGTGTGACCCCAATCATAAATATATAGGGATAAGATGTCGGTTTCCAAGATGAAGTTACGAGGACTAAATAAAGAAGTCAAAGATAAAACGTTTTCTTTATTACAAGAGTTTATCGTGGGACGATCACCACAATGCGATTTATTTATCACTGATTTACAGGCCTCTAGGAGACATACTCGTTTTTTCAGAGATTCTGTAGGAGCCTACAAAGTTGAAGATTTGGGAAGTAGCAATGGAACATACTTCAATGGTGTAGCCATTCATGAACCAAAAGTATTGCATAATGGAGACATCATCCGATTGGGGAGCACTGAGTTTATTGTTGTTGTTCCAAAAGAAGCGTCTGCTACAATTGTCTCTGGTGGGTTTTCTACGACACATTTTAAACGTTCTGCAACTGATATTTTGGGACAGATGGAGAGTGGAAGGATTCAAAATCTCTCTACATTAGATACATCTTCAGGTTCGGAATTAAAAAAGGTTCTCGAACAAAAAAATCGTCAGTTTCAAGCTTTGTATGACATGAGTCGTCTTGTGCAAGAATATACAGATCCAGAAGAGATGATTGCTGTTGCTCTCAAAAAACTATTGGAAATGTTGGGTGGAGATAATGCATACTTGCTTATGGTTAAAGATGACTCTTCATTAGAGTTGCGTTCTTCTCAAACTGTATCAGGCAAAAGTGCTTCTGATTTTCGTATATCAAAGACGCTAACACACCATGTTATTGATGAAAAGTGTGCCGTTGTAGCACCAGACCTTTTGAATGATCAGCGTTTTAACTCTTCAAAATCGATAATTATGAGTGCATCTCGATCAATTTTGGCTGTGCCCATGATCTTTGGTAATATTGCAAAAGGAATGGTTGCACTCAGTGGAGAAGAGGTTCTGGATTCATCGCAACAAGAAGACTTGGAATTGTTGTGTATTTGTGTGAGTATCATTGGGCCAGCACTCCGAAATTTAGATTTGAGCAAGGAAATAGAAGAGACTCAGCGTGAAGTTCTGTATACAATGGGTTCAATAGGAGAGACGCGCTCAAAAGAAACCGGTAATCACGTAAAACGAGTAGCAGAATACTCAAAATTACTTGCTCTGCTTTCAGGGCTTGATGAGCCAAGAGCAGAATTGCTCAAACAAGCCAGTCCAATGCACGATATTGGAAAGGTCGGGATTCCAGATAGAGTCCTCAACAAACCAGGCAAACTTGATGCCGAAGAGTGGACGATTATGCAAACGCATGCTCGATTGGGATTCGATATGCTGAATCATTCTACTCGTCCGATTCTCAAAGCCGCAGCAATTGTTGCTCATGAACATCATGAAAAATGGAATGGAAGAGGCTATCCGAGACAGCTCATGGGAGAAGATATTCATATATATGGTCGGATTACAGCTATTGCAGATGTATTTGATGCTCTTGGTTCAGATCGATGCTACAAGAAAGCGTGGCCATTGGAGAAGATTTTAGAGCTCTTCAAAAGAGAAAAAGGGGAGCATTTTGATCCCAATCTTGTGGAGTTGCTTTTTCAACATCTTCCCAAATTTTTGGAAATCCGAGATAAGTTTGTGGATATAGTAGATTCTTAGGAAAGCTTATCCAACTACTTCCATACCAACTTCGGTGGTTGGATTGTTGACGAGCATTTCCCATGCTGTTTTGACACTGCGACTGAGCTCATCTACACTGCGTAGTCTGGCGAGGCTTTTGGCTATATATTTGGGACGATAGTAAAACCGTAAATATGCCATTTTTGTCCAGTACTCAATCTCTCTATCGGTCATAGAGCAGAGCGGACGGGGGATGGGTTCATCGTTGCCATTCGCGATATGTTCTCTCCAGTAATCTCTTCCATGTTCTTTTAGAAGCAGAGTGTACAGTTCAGTTGCTGGCATTGGAGTTACTTTTGAAAATTGTGCATAGTCAAGATCCAAAGATAAGGCCATTTTGATTGTCTGACGGATGGTTGCTTCATCTTCGTATGGGTTACCAATCATGAAGTATCCGAATGTATGAATTCCTTGCTTTTTTGTCTTTCGGATGATCTCTTGGTATAGCTCTATGGATGTACTCTTTTTGAGCGTATGAAGAATCTCTCGATTTCCACTTTCTATTCCATAATAAATTCGAGAGCAACCAGCATTTCTCATGGCCTTCAGAACATCTTCATTGATGCAGTCGACTCTTGTTCGTGCTGCCCATACAATGTCCAACTTTCTGCGTTTTATCTCATCACAAATTGCGATGACACGTTCTTTCCTTATGGTGAAGCTGCTGTCGAAAAAATCCAGTTCTCGAATACCAAACTCATTTACACATAACTCAAGTTCATCGACTACATTTTTGGGGCTTCGTGCACGAAAGTCTTTCGAGCCTTGCTCACAAAAGATACATTTATAGGGACATCCTCTGGAAGTAATAAACACAGAGAAATTCTTATATTTGCTGATGAATGAGTAGTATACACTGTTGTCTATAAGATGTCTTGCAGGAAAGGGTGCTTCATCAACATTGACCTCTTTTGCTCTAGGTGTGATGAATATCCTTCCATCTTTTTGTTTGTACGCTATCCCACGAACTTGTGCAAGATCCTTCTTTTGGACGAGTGCATTTAAAAGCTGAGGCAGAGCAAACTCTCCTTCACCAGTAATCGCATAATCTAGGTATGGATATGCCAATGTTTCTCGGGCATAGATCGAAAGGTGAACCCCACCAACAATTACAGGAACATCGATGTGTTCTCTGATGGCTTTGATCCAATCCATCGATTGAAAAAATAAATATGTTGTCAAAGTGTAACCGATGTAATCCGGTGAAAAATCGCGTAATTTCTGCACTGTTTCATTCAAAGACATTTCATGAGCATGCGCATCGATAAATAAAACGGTACAGTTATTTGCCTCAAGAATACCAGCTACATATAAAAGAGACAGGGATGGAAAAATCCCGTAGTTCTCTTTTACTGTTTTAATTCCTGGTTCATTTTTGACAGGTCCATATGGAGGGTATACAAGAGCCACTTTTAGGCCCTTGAGAGAAGAATAGGTTGTATACATAATGCCACCTCATCTTTAATCTACCCTATTTTATGTTTCTTCAGAAGTTTCAAGAAGAAATAGTGTGAGAATTATCGTAATAGTCAATTCACATCATAATAATGAGGTACGCGCATGATAGTTCTTTTGCCCGAAGGTCGTGCCGTCTGCAATCCTGATAGCATCAAGATGGTAAAGGTTGTTCATAGCGAAGTGCAAGGCAAACGCACTTTTGTTGTGATCGTCAAACTTGATGATGATTCAGAGTTGATGATCAAAACATTGAGTTCTGTGGAAGAAGCATATGCTCTTGCAGATCAATGTTCGGATCTGATTAATTCTGCTGAGGGTGGCGACGATTTTTCAGATGAAGACGAGGATGATTCCGACGAGGATGACGACTCATTTAATCTCGGTTTGTCTGCTTCTGAAGAGCAGGCTGTAAAGGGGACACCCTCTGCCATTGAGTCAGATTGGGACTCAGAGTCAGCTTTGACTCAGGCAGCGCCAGAAGGCGCCGATTCCAAAGCAAAAAAGACAGACCAATCAGAGTCTTCTGATTGGGATCTTTCTTCGGATGTAGAAGAATCCTCCAGTTGGGCTTTTACTTCTGAAGAGGAGGAGAAATCCTCGTTACCACAAGAAGAATCCTCCGATTGGGGAGATTCTCCAGCAGAAGCACAAGAAGAATCATCTGATTGGGGGGATTCTTCGCCAGAACCTACAGCTTCTTCCAATAAGTCATCAAACCAAAGTACTGGTGGCAGTGGTGGCGGAACAACGTCTGGAGGGAAGGCTCCGTCTACAGCGAAAGCTCCTGTGGAACCAGATGAATCGTCCGACTGGAGCCTTTCGGTGGATGTTGATGAAGAAGATGATGAATCATCGGACTGGTATTCAGACGATGGTTTTTCAGCTCCTGTTCGATCTCCTGTAGCAAAGGAAAGAGCGATGAAGAAAAAACCAAAACCTGTCGAATCCAAAATTCCTGTCGTGGAAGTACGACGTCCATCTCAGCCCGTTGTTCATGAAGATTCTTTGGATGATTCAGATGATTGGTTTGTGGATGATGGAAACGATGACTGGTACTAATTGAGATATGAGCAATCAAAAGGAGATACTATGCTTGTAAAATTGAGCCATGGAGCGAGTGTAAACAAAGACAATTTAAAGTATGTAACAGTAGATGTGAAAAAGGTCGGAAAGAACACAATGTACATTGTAATGATTCGAGTAGACGATAATACAGATCATCCTGTTGCATGGTGTCAAACACAAGCAGATGCGATAACAATCGTTAAGAACTGGGTTACAAAACTGAATGTTGATGAATAAGATATGTTCTGTTCTTTTGTTTTTGATACAATGGAATAGAAAAACAACATGAGTTGTACAGTAATATTTTTCGTTTGTGTGGTCTGTGTAATTTAGGTGTTCAGCACTTTGATTGCATTGTTGATTAGCACGTTTTCCTCTGGCATCGTGTACACAAAGATGCTTGGTTGAGGATTTTTACGCTGTTTTTTATCAGTGTAGCGAATACATTTTGTTTACAACACTTGGCAGAATAGATGAAAACCAAGCTCTTGGTTTTGTGTTTATTGTTTTTATAACGCATGTATTTTTATTCTTATAATTATATACAATAGTTTTAATAGTTGTTATTTGGGTGGATTATTTAAAAAAATAAGGTTGTATCAATGAAATTTATGTATATATTAATTGTGTACCTTAGTTGAGGTACATTAATATCTACATAAATTTCATTGATACAACCTTATTTTTTTTA
>NYTD01000157.1 GCA_002683315.1 Deltaproteobacteria bacterium
ATAATCGTTGTTAAGCCACATATATAGAAGACAACAAATTCGAAAGGATGTAAGTTGATTCGTATGAGTCGTTTTTTTTAGATGGTGAAATTACCCTAATTGAGAGCTAAATTTAGATTTTTTCGATGAATTTTGAGGAAACGAGAAAGATATTGCCCAAAATGACGAGGATGGATACTTTTGAGATATGGAAAAATCGCGTTTGAATTCGCGTTCCATCTCACAATCATACAACATGATCAGCACTGGGTCACATAGGGCCTATTGGAGGCTACATGCGTGAAGAAGACACCTCCACAGATTCAGATCAAGAGAAAAGCTTAAACACACTCAAAAAATTCCAAAGGCGCATCGCCCATATGAATGACCGCTTCGTAGAACTGGGATTTGTGGGTTGTGGTTTTATCTTCATGTGGTCGAGTATTTTCTTCTTGATCAACCTCATCTTCGGCTGGTTGGGGTTCTTTTCAGCCCTCTTATGGTCTGGTATCTATGTGATTGCTGGCGTATTTGTTGGTTTCATCTGCAGTTTAATTCTGTACTATACTTCTAACAATTGGTTCTTGGGTGCCCTAGGCTATGTTCTTCCGCTTATTGGCATGGCCTGGCTATTGTTCCCCAAGCTAGACCCAAGCATAAATATAGCAATACATGCGGCTTTGTCGCTTCTGATATTGATCTTCTCCAAAAAGGAAATCAACAAAAGTGAACGAGAAGATCACGAACTTCGCATCTCCTCTGATTTGCAGATCCTCCTCAAAGACTATGATTTGGAAACACTTGATAGTGATTTATGCACCATGCTTGATGAAGCAGTACAGGATCGTATGGATATCCACGAAAAGATATACCTCGTCCATGAGCATGACGATCTCCTTGAAGGAATGGGACTTTTGGAAGATGTTGACGATGCTCTATGTACCCTCATCAAACAGGCCAAAACCATTATGCTGTTCAGAGAAAGGGTGAGCAGAGCAGATAAAAAAGAGGATTCGGGCATATCATCAGACGACCAGTTGCACAACAAGGTCAATGAGCTGGTACATCAATTTGCTCAAAAGAAAAGTCTTTTACATGAGCTCACCATTGATGTTTTGGGAATAGATAACGAACAGATCGATATGGGTATCCAAACCCTGCAGAAAAAACGAGCAGAGGTCGCCCTATTAGAGAAAACGCGTAAAGATCTACTCTAAAACATGCTTAATGTATATAAAATACGAGTTACGAAACAGATTCAAACGTTTTTTGCGTGATACTTCGATCTGCGGCGAGGCTCTCATTCACAAGAAATCTTCCGCATCGCTTCGCTTGATCAGGGGCTCTGCCCCACGAGTACGTCGGCAATAAACCTTCTTCAAGGACTCAATACACCCACATGTAGATCAATATCGAGATGGCTTCGTTTGGATGATTATTTGAAAGCTAGATTCCTTCTACGCTAAATTGATTTACATAGGTATTGGCTCCTTTTCCTCGATTGAACCAAACTTTAAACTCCTTGGGCGTAATCTTTTGAATCTTGGCAACCACAATCCCAGCATCCAAGGCTCCTCCTGCAGCCTCTTCTCCCGGTGAAACCTGAATATGATTCACATCATTGAAAAAAGTAATCGTGTAGTGCTTGGCATCAAGTCCTGTGGAATAAAAACCATCAGGAGCGACCTTTGATTCTGATGTAACAGACTGAATCCCTCCTGTATATGTCAAAGAGATATCTTTATTTTCTTTATTATTGAAGTCATGATACACCCTATGGATTTGTCCACCTGCACCAGTATTTCCTCCTCCTCCAGAGGTTGGTCCTGATGATGTTGGTGTTGGAGATGTCTCATTCTGATTTTGTACAGGTCTAGTATATACTTGCATATTGGGTATCGGTACTGTGACAGGTTGTGGAACCATGCCTATCTTGGGAATATCTGAAATGGGTACGGTAACATTGGGAATATATTTTCCTTGACTGCCAGAATCAACTCCCGTTCCAAGAGAGTCAGGAATGGGTACAGCGATCTCTTGTTGAGATAATCCAACACTTTCCACAGCTGCCAGATCAGGAACAGGAACTGTAACTTCTTGTGGATTTGGACACAGGGTATTCACCTGTGCCACATCAAGTTTGGGTATCTTCGGACCAGAGACAGCACTTTCACGTGTCAAATTTTGTAGTTGCTGAATGAGGGTTGCATTGCTTTTTCCAGAAGCATTTCCTTGTGTAATTGATTGCATTTTCGGCACAGGACTGTTCTGGACACTTTGTAGTTTTTTCATGGCTCCTCCACTGCTTGAAACACATCTAAAGTACCATGTTCAATAGAGTTAATCATTTTATATCAAAAAATACATTGTCCTAGTGTTCCTTTTTGAAAGATTCTCGCTGTATCTTTTCCTCTTCTATATTTTGAGGCTTCTTCTTGTTTTACTTTGCTCGGAAGAGGAAGACTGCTAATTTTTCTGAATTGGAAAAATACATAGAGATATGATGAATAAATAGATCTGCCATGAAAAAGACTCCATTGAATATTGATTCTATTTCTTGTACACAAATCAAAAAAAACGGATAGCAAATTCAAACCTAATCTTTCCCAGACCTCAAATGTACCCGTCCCGCCGATACGATTCAACTCATCGTCCCAAAAACAATCCTATATACAAATAGGTTGCTATCATAACAATCTGTTTCTGTGGTGTATCCATCACCATCTTGATCGACGTACTTTTGTATCTAGTTTGTTTATACAAGCGCTTAATATGCGTAATGAAATGAATAATGTAACATTTGACATAATGAAGATCCTCCATGACAGGCATGACTATCTATGTAAAAAGTATCCATCTGATGGATTCTGATCAATATATTTCTCAATACACTTGTAGATCAATTCTAGAAAAAATTCAATATGATGTATTATGTAGATATATCGATATTTTACATCAAGTGATATCATCAAAAGGAGAATATTATGCAGCTATTGATTCTTTTATGGGGATGTGGAACAAAAGAGACGGATTCAGGAGTGCAGGATACAGGAACTGTGCTACCAGATTGCGCTACAGTAGCGGTTGATGAATGTGGAACATACACACATTGCGTAGATATCTCTGCATATCATCTCGATGTTGATGATGTGAATACGTGCTATGAAATAGGGGAACAACATGTCGTAGGATGCATGGAAGCCGATATGGGATGTGGAGATGCTATCACATTTGCTTCTGACACAAGTGGATCTTCGTACTGGTTCTCGTCAACCTGTATTCCGGATGGATGGACAGAACAAGCGCAGCTAAACACATATAGCGAAGGCTGTTCTCAACCGAGCATAGATTGCTACTCTTTATCTGTTTCAGAATGTGGTAATGAGGAAGCATGTTACTATATTTTAGGTTTTGAACGAATAGAAAATGATGCTGAAGAGTGCTACGAACTTCAAGAGAGTGAACCAATAGGTTGCATGCCCATTAACGAGGGCTGTGAGCCTGTTGTCTTGAATATACAAGATCCAGCAACAGAGTCTTGTTATCAGATTAATCATGGATGTACACCATCCTCATGGTCCTATTGTGAAAACATCAATGAGATGTTACCGCAGTGTCCTTCTGAATAGAGTATGGAAAAGATCATACAGTAATGACCAAATATGTCATTGGTCGTAAAAATGAGCTGGCATTACAATACTTCCCACGAAAGGTTCGTACAAAACTTCACTACGACTGTGAGGGGTGCGATGATTGTAGTTTTGATGGGCTTATTATGTGTGGCTTTTGCGGATTGGAAATAAATATAACCATCTCTTTACTCCTGAAATCAACTCAAATTTGCAATTCGGATTTCAACGAGGATTTTCAGTGGGATTCTCTCCACTCGAACAAGGTCCACTTTTGTCCACATCGTATACATCTCTCACTCGTATGCAGATAGGGGTTGGTAGGAAGCGATTTTTTTGTTGGATTTGGCTATCATTTTGGGTTCAGTAATTTGAATTTTGAAAGATAAATTTTTGAATCAAAATCTATCCGAATTAACAGAAGCTTATGCTTGTTTTTTTTTCGATGATGGATCTCAAATGACCGGCTTTACTAATCCTGGATTGAATGATGATGATATGGATGAAGATTTAGAGGTGTTGGTATCTGCTGTTGACGCTCTTCAAAAAGCACTCCCATCCATACGGTTTACGGTCACAGACGATTTTGATTTTGAGCACTTTCCATAGGTTATGAATTACTGTTTGGAGTTGGATTCACGATCTAAAGTCTTTTGTATAAAAATGAACAAATATACTTTGTTAGAGTACTCTCACAAGAAGAGGGTAATGAATCGCAAATGTGAACCCACTTTTTCCATATCTTAAAAGTATCCAGCCTCGTAATTTTATGGGGGAAACTGCCGACTAATACGAATCGGCTGTCGCTTGTGCTGGAGTGGTGGAATTACCCTAATTGAGAGCCAAATGTAGGTTTTTCTTGTTGTTAGATTTGGTATGTGAGAAAGAGATTACTCAACTTGGGCTGGATGGGTACTTTTGAGATACGGAAAAAACTGGTTTGAATTTGCTATCCGTAGAATAATATCAATCCGTATATATGTACCCACCATATGTTGGCAGTCCTGTTGGCGTTTGTACTTCATGCTCCCACCACAAGAACATGGCGACATATGCACCATTGTAACATTCTCCAAATATATCCGTTGTAATGGTCGTACCTGCTGGTGTGGTTAGTGTAATTTCTCCCTCGGGATAACCATAACCATAACCTTGCCCCGAATCTGATACAGCGCCGGTATTGCCGCTAATTGTATATATGAGTTCCAATCCGGTACTCGTAGTACACGAGATCGTGTTGCTAATATCATCATTCATGATGATCAATTCTATTGCTTCATGGCAGATGACATACTCGGTATCTGAATTGGCGACATACAGCATAGCTTCATAGGTGGCATCGAAAGATTCAGAATTTTCAGGTTCTCCCCAATCCCAGGGGTCTTCCTCTTCTTCCTCTTCTTCCTCTTCTGAGGAATCGACACTCTCACAAATGCTTTGTGCAGAATACACGGTTCCTGCAGAAGGATGGGGGCCATCCTGATAGACCTGTTCTCCATTGGGATCAATAATGGAAAAGCGGTTTTCTTGATCCCAGTCACCAGAAGTATAGATGAACTCGATATCTGAACCCGTTTCTCCACAGATATCAACGCTATTGGTATTGTCCCCATACTCCATAGCATAGATTAATTCTGTGTTCCCGACATTGACTGTTACGTAGGCACCATTCCAACCATCCCAATATTGGTCTCTCATGCGAAGCTTGTAGCAGCAATCTCCTTCCTGGTAATCATCATCCGATTCGACATTTCCCAGGTCTTCTTCGCTCCAGCTATCAGATTCATCATCCCAGTCTTCTTCCCAGTCCTCTTTTTCTTCTTCCCAGTCCTCTTTTTCCTCTTCCCAGTCTTCTTTTTCCTCTTCCCAGTCTTCTTTTTCCTCTTCCCAATCTTCTTTCTCTCCATTACTGTCTGGATCTTGACCGTCTATTATTCCATCACCATCGGAGTCAGGGTTGTTGGGATCACTTCCATTTTCGATTTCCTCTTCATCCGATAGGCCATCATTATCTGAGTCAATAATTTCACCTTCGCCACCGATGTTGATCTTCTCTCCATCACTACGACAACCGAAAGAAAAAGAAAGTAAGAACAATAATGGAATCATGAAACACCTCTAGACATATACAGCCAATATAAATGATTTCTTGACGTGGTGTAAACAAAGGAGCCACAAAATATATGTTTTCCTGTTGATGCGCATGAAACTGTCTTTCATACAATTCAATTGTGATGGTTCTGTTTTTCTATACTTCTATGAGATGAGAATTATATCCCCTTCCACATGGGTAGATCGTTTCATCTAGTATGGAGATTGATAGAAATAACTACTCGATGTACACCCAAAGATATATCTGTGGGATGTTGATTCAAAATATATGAACGATTGGATCGCTTTTGAATCCATTTTTTCTTCCGTTCCTCTGATTTTTTTTGATAATCCGGTTTATTTGCAGTCATAAAGTAAAGGCTTTATAGACATTTGGGATGTTATGAAAAGAGATTCTTTTCAAAGAGAGGTCTAATGTTTGTACATATTGTGTTTATGAAATTCCGTAAGAAAGAAGACATCCTATCAGCCAAAGAAAAATTGGAGTCACTGATTGACCTGGTTCCAAGTCTCGTTGAAATTGAAGTAGGAGTTGATGTCCTCCATACAAATCGATCAAAGGATCTTGTGCTGATCACTCGTTTTCTAAGTAAGGCTGATTATCATAGGTATGCTGAGCACCCAAAGCATCTTGAGGTTTTGGCTTGGCTGAAAAAATCTCTTATGGAGTCAACTACCGTGGATTATATTCAAGAAGCATAACCATATCATAGCATTTGGGGATGTTTTGACCTTTGAATTCAAAAGAAAGAACGATTCTTTGTACATCATGAGTTGATCAAAAGAGCTTGAAATATTTGTTCGTATGAGATTCCATATCAAAAAATGCTTGTTTTTGTACACTCTTGTTTTTTTTGCATACTTTATCAAAAATATTTACCATGCGAGCTCATTGTTCTTGTGGGGTGAAGACAATTCCTTCACCGAGCTTTTGGTACAATGAGGACCGATCAAAACCAGTGGGTTTGAATACCGAAAAGGGCATTGATTCTTTCTCTTTGACAAATTCAAGGATTTTGAGTGTCTTTTCAAGTGCGGCATCAAACTGGGCATCATATTCCTTTGCCTCTACAGAGTAATACAAAACACTACACACCCCTTTGGAAAACATGTTTTCAACAACAGGCATACAATCTTCTTCACTGATTCCACCACAAAAATGATCAAAGACTGTGGAGCGGATTAAACCTTCAACCGGTACATGTACTTTAATAGCAAAGTAGGTAACCGCCGTTCCAATTCAGAATCTGACTTTAGTGCAAATGCTCTGTATTTTTTAAAAAATCATTCATATTAGCCTTCATCAAAACCATATTCACTAGATGTATATCGTGAACTTTATTCACCAAACCAAAGTATGAATAAATTCGTCTGTACATACTTATAGAACCATACAAATCCGGTAATCCCAGCGAACATGATATTCGGGTTCTATGGGACAAATATGAGCTTATTATGGTTGATAATTAAACCTCTAAGAATCGATATTTACATTAGAATAAGAAAGCCTACGTTGCAGTGCATCAAGCTTAGAACGCATATAAAGCTGCGTTTCATGCTCTAGTGTTTCGATGATATCAACCATGTTTTTCTCGGTTTCTGATTTTCCTGCTTCATTATGCTGGTTGTGATAATATTGGAATTTCTTTTCGAAGAGCCAGAATAGATTTTGGGGAGAATCATGAAGAAGACTTTCTGCTTTCGTAAAATATGCGTCTGCCTGTGTAGGATTATTTCTTTGACCATGAAATTGACCGCAAAGCCCCAAAATAAATCCACGCACCAAAGGGGAAAGTTCTGGTTCCAATCGCAAGGCTTGCTGCAAATATTGATTTGCAAGAGGTAGATTACCGATCTCCAAGTAAATCTCACAGAGATTTCCGACGGTGATTGCAATACTCGTTTTTCGATTTAATTCTTGGAAGATGCAAAGAGACTCTTTGTATTTTTCAATCGCAAGATCATATTCTTTGACTTTAAAATATGCCTCACCGATATTTCCTGCGATGACACTGATAAGAAAAGGTTTTTGTGATTTCCGTGCCGAAGAATATGCTTTTTTAAGGAAATCGACTCCTTTGGTGTATTGTCCATTGTTTAGGTGTGACAATCCAATACTATTTTGTATTTTTATAATAGAGATTCTATTTCCCAAGCGCACTTCAATATGCATTGATTGATGATATAGATGCAGCGCTTCCGAGAGTCGTCCTAGTGTTCGGTAAATATTTCCGATATTGAAAAATATAGTGGCGAGATGAGATTCGTTGGGGAATCGTTGCATGTGCATTTGTGCTTTTTGGTAGTAGTGCAGTGCAGTTTGGAAGTTCGATTGTTCTTTATAGAAAATACCGATTTGCATGTAGATCCGAACGAGAAATTGAGTGGGGCCTTCTTCTGCAAGACGTTGTGCTTTAAGAATATAGTCAAGTGCAATGGTAAATTGATTTCGTTGTCGATGATATATACACAGCATGATTAAAAGTTCGATAATCTGAGCGGTATTTTTTTGGTCTTGAAACAACGAAAGGGTTCGCGTTAGATGTACAATTGTTTTGGATATGTCTTTTTGAGACACCACTTGTTTCGCTTGGGCATTGTGCCAATGTGCAAGAAATGTTTTTGATGCTCCTGTTTTGATGTGTTGTTCGATTTTGGGTATGTATTCTTTCGCTTGTTCTGATTTATCAAGACGAAAGAGAAGAGACACTCTCTCAGCAAAGAAGTGATGAGATATTTGTTCTTGTACTGTGAGTCTTGAAAGAAACAAATCCAGTAATTGCAGACCGAGACGATACTCATATTGAAAATAAAGAACTTCAAGAATACTTTGGAGACAGATCTGAGCATCGGTGATACGACCATAGCGAATGGCGGCGATAAGGTTGCTTTTCTCAATAGAGCGCATTTCCCAATACACGTGATTGTCTTCTTTTTGAAAAGTTGGAGCATACTTTTGAGCAAAATATTCAGCAAATCGTATTTTGGTATCACGAAGATCTTCTTGTATTCGACTATGGATAAAGCGAGAAACAGCAGGGAGTAGATAATATCTCGTCTTTCCTTTATTGGTCTGCTTGCGAATGAATTGTGTCTGAAGAAGAACATCAAGCTGATCAATGATGTACGCGGAGTCATGATTGTCAGACAAGAGTATGCCAATCGCTGCATCTAGAAAAAAACCATCTTGAAATAGTGAGCATTGCTTTAGAGTAGACTGAGTCGATGAAGAAAGAAGGCCCCATGACCATTGTAATGTTTTTTGAAGACCTGTTTCTTGGGTTGAAAAAGTAGATTTTCGAATGTGTGTATGAAGTTCATGCAAAGAAACTACAGAAAGCTTTGCAGCAAAGATCTCAATCGCAAGTGGTATTCCTTCAAGATGATGAACAATATCTAGATAGTAATTACGGTTTGCTTCTAAAAATGAAAGATTCGGATTGTAAAGTCTTGATTTCGCAAGAAATAGCTCAAGAGAAGCGAATATGGAAAGGGGGGGGATTCTCTTACAATATTGAGACGCGATATGGGTGTTTTTTTGGGTGGTAATCAAAGATTTAATATTGCTACCAATGGTCTCCAGCGCATTCAGCATGTCTACAAAGTCATCTTGAATATTATCGATGTTGTCAAAAATCAACACAGCCGAACGGTTTTGAAGGGAAGAACATATTTCTTTGAACAAATTGGGAGTACTTGTGGAGATACCCAATGTCGTTGCTATAATATGGTATGCCTCGGTGAGCGTTGTACACAGCTGTAAGTTACAAAAATATGCATTCACGGAATGTGCATCTCTCCATTTTGCAGCAATCTCAAGGGCCAACCTGGTCTTACCGATTCCTGCTTCTCCATACAAGACAAGATAAGGATGTTGATGGAGTGTGTCGAAAATGGTTTGGAGATGATATTGACAACCAATAAAAGGGCCTTTTTCTCTGCGTTGTCGATTCACCGAGTCTTGTTGCCGTTTTTTGAAATCTTCCCAGTGTCGCGTTTCTTGATGTGGTAATTGTTGCAAATGAATAATTACTTTTCTTTCTATTTGAAGCAAAGATTCGTTATCTCCACGGATCCAAAACTTTTTGTATCGTTCGGATTCGGTTTCAACAATCTGTTTATGGATGTTTTGCATATCAGGAGCATAGATCAATGCATTCAGCATACATTTTTCTTTTTGATGGGCACAAGATCGAAGGCGAATCTTGTTTTGATTGTAGGACTGCCACATAATCCACATTTTAGCCGTGATTACTCTGGCTTGTTGATATGATTTCTGAAGAAGGCTGTATTCTTGAACGAGGGTAATGCGAATGTCTTTTTCTTGCTGCGAGATTTCGTCTATTTTCTTCAAAAGCTTCTTCGCTTTCTCTTGGCTCTTAGAGCCCTCAAGCCAAAATTCAAGTTCTCGAGCGAGTTCTTTGGCGGTTTGATACCTGTTTTGCGGCTCATGTTCAAGCGCTTTTTGGGTTATTCGAACCAGTTCTTGCGGTATTCTTTCCGGAAGCGGAGAAGGAAAAGATGGTGTAAAAAAGGGAGAAGCAACATCTTGAACAACTTTATAAATGTTTCCTTGATAGAAATTTTTGCCAACAAGAAGCAGATACAACATGC
>NYTD01000158.1 GCA_002683315.1 Deltaproteobacteria bacterium
GGGGATGTTAATTCATGTAAGGGACGAGGCATATTGGTTTATCACCCATTCGTTGTTTAGGCTTATTCACATAAGTCAGGATTGTTTGGTTTATGCCATTCTTGGATCAAGCGATTCAGTCATTGCAATTTAGATCGAAAAATAATGCTTTCATATATCTCATATTCATATAAAAGGGTATTTTTTATCTTTTCCCTTATTTATACTCTTGAGATATCGGTTATGAATAGCCCATTGGAGCATAAAATATGAAGTATCGACTATTGGAGTTTTTGGCTTGCCCCAAGTGTAAATCTCCGCATCTCTCTGTAGAAGAGGAATCCTCTATCCTCAGTCCTATATTTGAAAGCCATTTTACAAATATTAATCGTGATGGAATTTCGATAGAGCAGCGAATGGAGGCCGAGATCATACAAGGTACAATTCACTGTATTTCTTGCAAAGCTTCGTTCCCGATCATCGATGGGATTCCTCATCTTTTGGTAGATAAAGAAATTAAAGGTACGCCAACACAGCATAAGCATACGGTGTTCGATAAGAGCATTCCTGTATGGGAAAAACAGTTTCAAGATATAGCATCACCACTTCGTCCCAAAGATTTTCTTGGTAAAACCGTCTTGGATCTTGGATGTGGATATGGCCGTCATAGCTATTATTCTGCTTTATACGGAGCAGAGGTATTATGTGTTGACAATTCATTGGACGCATTGCTCTCAACGCGCGAGAACACCTCTAAGCTTGTGCATCGACACTTGATTCTTGCTGATGCTCGATTTTTACCGTTTCGTAGTGGGGTATGTGATATTATTTATTGCTATGGTTTGCTTCATCATGTGGAAGATCCTGAAATCGTAATGGAGGAAATGGATTTCGCCTTATCCTCTGGAGGTGCATTATCTTTGTGGGTATATGGTCCTCGCCAAGGAGTTACTCTCTTTATCAATAATATTTTACGCTCACAATCAAGCAGTATGAATCATGAACAACTTTTGTTGTTGTCACAAAACATAGCCCGATTTTTACGCGTTTTCTCTCATACGCCGTATCGTTGGTTCGGACAAATTCCTCATATTGGTTCTGTTTTGTCCCATCTACCTGTACATGACCATCATCAGTGGCCATTTGATGTTGTAGTCGCAGATATCTATGACCGACTCCGTGTTGAGGTTCGTCGTTGGTATACAAAAGAAGAACTAGAGAAATGGTATGGAAATAAAGGATATGCAAATATATCTGTTCGCCGTCGCATAAGAAACAACGAAACATTTTGTGCTGTAGGTTGGAAACGGTAGCAAAGAACTATTTTTTCACATCCTCTAGATCAAAACCCGAATGTTCAGGCAACATCTTTTGGACTTCAGCACCTGCGATTTTCGATATCTGTAATATATTTTGAATGCCAAGTTGTTGGACATGTTCTCGATTGTTCTCGTCCTGAAGCTGGAATATAATGGGGATGTTGTTGCGAATTGATAGAATATTCATCGCGATGAGTATATTGCGAGCATCTCTATCTGTTGGATTGTGTAGTTGTTCATCAGAAAGCAGTACGACGGCTTGTGCTTGGTCAAGTTTTGCTTCTTCTAGATATTGTTTTTGGGTGGGGTCAAGAAGCTTGAAAAAAATTTGTGCAGATGCATTCACTTCTATTTTTTGCGTAGAAAGAACAAGTACGAATTGTTCTTCATCTTTTATAATTTGCTTACATATGGCTTGTGCGTGATGATTCCACCCACAGACAATGATGTGTTGTGTAAACATGCTTTCTTCCATTTTTATTCTTTTTTCTCGTCTAGAACGAACGATTAGGGTTTGTGATATAACACCAGTCAAGCTTGCATAAAATGCCAAACCGATAAACATAATGCAAACGGCTACGATTTTACCAGGAATTGTTACAGGTGAAATATCGCCATAACCAACAGTTGTGATGGTAACAATGCACCACCATAGACCATCTGATAAATGCTGAAAACCTTCGTTTTCTCCTCGTTCAAAGATCATAATCCCAACAGTTCCAAATATAATGGAGAAGAATAGGTACATTACGACTGTGACCATATCAGTGGTGTCATCTTCATTAAAGTTTAGATTTTGGTCTAAGATGGTATTCATTCTAATGAGTCGATACAGTCGAGCGATTCGTAGAATCCGAATCATACGGAAAATTCGAAGTACAGGAAGAAGAGCGAGTAGTTCGATAAAATTTTGTTTAAAATATTTCCATTTATTGGGAGATATCCAGAATTTTATCAAATATTCGCATGCGAATAGCATTGTGATGACAATATCAATTTTTAACAGCAGTGGATTGGTGTCTTTTCCTGCTATTTTCCCCATCCATCCTGCAGCATGATGATTATCTGGATGTGTCAGTTCAATTACCAGCATAATAATTGATATGAAGACCAAGATGAAAATCAAAATATCAAATCGTGGATGATACACCCAGTCAAAAATCATTCTCTTTGTATTTGAAGAGAGTTGATCTTTCTTGAATGGTGCTATTCTATTTCGATAGACACGAAGTTGTCTTTTGGAGTACGGTTTTAGCATGATAAAAAAAGGCTTGTATATACAAGCCTAAATATAACATCTTTATGATTTTTGTTAGAACCGAGAGCGCATCATGAGGTTGAATCCTAAAGCCTGTCGTTCATTTGCAGGTGCAAGAACTCTTGTTCCACCAATACCATCTTCAGCTTGAACAAAGTCTGAAAGGTTATTGTCAACAGTATATAAAAGCTCGCCAACAACGACTGTACTTTTGGACATATCAATTTCAATACCACCAACTGCAGACATAATGGGACTTGGTTCGTATCCTTCAGCCACTTGCTCTTTATCAAATGCTGTGTATTGAACAAAAGTGCCTCCCTCAGTTTGATATGTTGCAGGTTGCAACAAACCACCACCAATATAAGGAGTAAAGTGAAGTTTGGGGATGTGGTGTGAAAAGCTGAGTCGTCCATAGATTTGCGGTGTTGTTGCCATAGCAGGATTCATGGCAACACCGGATGTTAGCCCAGGTACATTGAAGAGAATGTACGGAAGGTCTTTGTATACAAGGTCGATGTTAATGCTGGTATTGTTATTGATAATCACAGCCTGTGCATCACCAGAAATACCTGTTTCTATCACTGTACTTAGTGGATCGGTAGGGGATAGGAGATTGTGTTGCAGTACATTGATCTCAGCCATAAGAAAGGCGCCAAAACCGTCAAAGCTGGGGTGATAGATATAGGTGTCTCTTAAGCTATCTGGATTGTTTTTATACAGGAATAGTTCTTCTGAACCGCGAAACGTTAATTTGTCGCTTGTTTTATACGAGATCTGACCTGTATAACCCAACGCATTAATCATAGAACCATATAGCTCATTGTCTGTAGACTGAACATTTTTGATCTGATCTTGTTGGAACATACCAACACCACCTTCTACTTTGAGATTTTCAGTGATTTTGATTCCTGCACCACCCAAAAAACCATAATAAGCCTCGTTTCTCGGCTCTCTTGTATCGGGCGTTATGTAGTCTCCAACAGCAGACTTTGCTCCCAAGAATGCATATGCCTTGTCATTTTTCCATTGCAAACGAACACCGGGGACTGCACCAGGGTCAAAGGAAAACATTCCTCGAGCACCCCATGTTAAATCATATGAATATCCGAGTCGGAAACGACCAGAATCGACAGCATATCCTGTAAGAGAAATTTCATGATTTTCTCCAGGAAGTTTGCGAATTATCTTTACATAAGATCCGTCATCTCTAATATTAGTCCCGGGTTGTGTCATATCAGGATTAAGAAATGGTGTGTATCGAAGAACAAAGGCTGATTCTGTAGCCCATCCGGGATGAAAGCCATCTGAATAGTTGTAAAGAACTAAGTTTCCTCGTGAGATGTCATCTGTTACACGACGCTCATAATTTTCGAAGAAGGTATTGTTACCTCGCTGGACAAAGTTAGCCGAAGGACTGTATAATTCTGGTCCAGCGAATATATTGGTATCTTCAAATGCTGTCGTGACCCAGATGTCAAGAAAGTCACTTGCTTGGGCTTGACCAAGCAGTAAAATAATAGGATTCATGATGGTTCCTTATAGATTTATAAAAAAGGGAAAAGTAGCTTACTGACGATGTCTAGCTTGTGGCCGTACAGGACCTCGGAATATAGGCTTTTGCTGAAAATCTTCTGCTTCGTATGAAATACCATTGTCGTCATACAATACGATGATCCACTTCGACCAGATTTGACTTACGATACCTTGAATGTCAAAGGATTCACCAGCATGTACAACGGGGTTAAATTCAAAGCTTAGCGCGTTTGAATCCACATAAACCGTACAACCATCAATCTCGACAGGATATTGTCCGTATTCTAAGTAATCAAAATAGTCTTCGGATGTCTCAGTAAATGTGGATGGTATCTTAACTGTTTTCACGGCAACGACAGCAGACTCATACCCTTCCATTTTTTGTTCATCACAAAGAATGTCTTTGTCTATATCTGGAATTTCAAGTACATAATCACCTTCTTCTGTCTCATACGAAGGGAAGGAGAGTTGTGTTGCGCCAAGGTATTCTTGATTTCCGCCATTTAGTTTCGTAATGCGGTATCCGGGCAGTATCGAAGTTGGTTTGGAAAAAGTATACACATACATGCTGGCGTAATTTCCAACTCCGTCATTTAAATCGGTCACCCAAAATCCATTTGGTCCCACAACCGTAACGACGACTTCTCGATCTTCCACTCGGACTTCCGTGAATTCACCGACAATGTGGTTTGTTTCTGTATCTTCAATGTTGTTGAATTCAGCAATTGTTGGAAAATTAAAATATAAAGGTTCGGAAACACCGGTGGCAAAACTTGGTGCACGATCGGATGTCACATCCTTATCACCAGCGTCGGAGACCCATATTCGTGTAGGACCAAAAGCAGCTTGAAAACGTATTGCCTCATTGGCTTCAACCGAGTTCCAGGTTCCATTTTCCATTGATATCCACGGGTCCATATCAGAGGCCAAACGACCAGTACGAACGTTGATTTTTAAATCACCAGTAAATGGGTATGGATCTGCATTTCGATCCAAAGTTTGAATGGATACATTTCTTTCGATAGGTTCGGTAGAGAACAAAAGAGGCTCTGAAGGAGTTCCTTGTTCTCCATCGATTTCAACAATTATGAAGCTTGGCTCCAATACTTCTTTTTGAGTGACTTCATTGGTACAAGCCAATACAAAGGTAAATAACATGGAATATCCTAATATATTGTGTTGATTCGGTTGTCCCATACACAGATGTCCTCTTCATAATTGGGCAGTGTGCCTGCTTTAATGAATGCAGTTTTTACAACATCACGGATTGAAATTCCGGTATCTGTCTGTGTGGTATTTCTTTCAAGTACCTCAAAACCCGAACCACCATTTGCAATATAGTTGTTGGTTGCGAGTTCATATGTACCTTCGGGATCAAGATCAACACCGTTTATTTTGATTTTGTCTGCAAATGGGGCAAGCGGATCACAGACCATATCAAAGGTAATGCCAGCAATCTGCGCTTGGGAAGAACATCCACGTTCTGTAGAACGAGCGGAAACATAATCAAGGAGCTCTTGTACTTCTCGTCCAGATAAGAACATCGTCGTGATGGTATTGTCAAATGGCATAGAATTAAATAAATCATCGATTGTGATGTCTCCTGCAGGAATATCAGCACGAATACCCAATGTGTTGGTCAATGCGATTTCTGTTTCGACACCCGGATAAAATCTCATGGCTTCGGCGGTGAAATTTCCAAGCATACTGTCACCACCCGTTGGGCCGTATCGGGTAAGTTTCTCCTCAGCATACGCAATAATTTGATCTGTATTGTACTTTTGATTGAGCTCTTCAGAATATTCTTCCATGATGTCCATAATTTGAGCATCTTGGGGTACGAATCGATCAATAGGGAACAATGTGTAGTCATGAGACAAAACATTTCCATCTCGTACCACAACGTCGAGCCTCCCTATAAACTTCGAGAATGCACCTGAATGAACAACAGGTATTCTCTTTCCGGTTTCTTCATTGGTGATAACAAGCGGGGGGTCGATGGCAACATGATGGTGTCCGCCGATAAAGATATCTATATCAGCAAACACAAGGGCTTGCTCTTGATCGTCGTCAAGTCCCATATGGCTTACAACGACGATAAGATCTGCGCCTTGGCTTCGAAGTTTACTTGCTTCAGAGGGGAGGATATCTCCAGGTTCAATCGGAATAACACCCATTGAGTTTGATTCATCATAAATACTGTTTAAAGAAGAAAAGTTTGCCAGGCCGATTACACCAACCCGTAAACCATTTAAATCGTATATTCTACTTGGAAGAATCATTTTTTCTAGTTCGGTTGCCCATGGTAGGTCCCACGATTCAAAATCATAATTTGCGGCGAGTAGGTCATATGTACCCCAACCGCCGTATTGTTGAGATAGATTTCTTGCACCCAAGTCGAATTCATGATTCGCAACAACAGCAGCATCCAGTCCGATTTCGCTTAGCATTCGTACTTCAGCCTCACCTTGAAACTCATTAAAGACAATCGCACCTTGAAATGAATCACCAGAATCAAGATGTAATACTCTTCCAGAATTTGCTCTTTCCCTTTTCAGAATGTGACCGATTCTAGCGATGCCACCATACGGACCTGCATCGGAAGACAATCCCAGTGATTGGTCCGTAAACGAAGGTTCAAAATAATATGGTGTTAGCCGTGAATGTATATCAGAAGTGTGAAGAATAGTCAGTCGAACATCCATTCCCTCTATCGCAGGTGGATTTCCGCTGTATTCAGTAGGCAGACAGCCCAATAAAAGTAGTATGCTTGTCATGATTCCTCAATATTCACGACTTTTGTACTACATTTTCTATCCATTGACAAACGGATACCCAAAAGGACACACAA
>NYTD01000159.1 GCA_002683315.1 Deltaproteobacteria bacterium
ATCGTTGCAGAAGCAGCCAATGCCGGCATTGAAAAGATCGTCTTCATCACAGCACGTGGTAAAGATGCCATGGTCGATTATTTTGACCGTTCTCCTGCATTGGAAGCCCACCTTCAAAAACATAAAAAATTTGAACTTCTTGAGAAAGTTCTTGAATGTGGAAAACGAGTAGATGTCATCGCCATTCGCCAACGTCAAACATTGGGATTAGGACATGCTGTACTCTGCGCGAAAAGTATTGTGGGAGACGAACCGTTTGCCGTCCTTCTTGGAGATGACATCGTCGATAGCGAAAGCCCCACCATTGGTGATATGATTAATATTCATCAGGAAAATGGAGATGCTGTTGTGGCACTTCTCGAGGTTCCCAAAAAAGACACACAAAGCTATGGTATTTGTGCAGGACCATTTGAAAATGATCGCTGTATGCGTATCGAACAAATGGTTGAAAAACCACACCCCAATCTCGCACCCAGTAATTTTGGAATTGTAGGAAGATATGTTCTTCCTTCAGAGATCTTCACCCTTATCGAACAAACTCCTCCTGGAAAAGGTGGAGAAATCCAGCTCACTGATGCCATCCACATGCTTGCACGTCAAGGCAAAGTGGTGGGCTACAAAATCAAAGGACAACGTTTCGATACCGGAAACGCACTTGGACTGCTTCGTGCTTCCATGTATCAGGCACTCAAACGTCCTGATTTGCGTGAAGGATTTCGAAAGATCCTCAATGAATTCAAGGACACCAAGTGACATTTGCACAAGTAGCCGTTTCTCTTCCCGTAGATGGGATCTACACATACAAAATCCCATCCAACCTAAGCCTCCAAATTGGACATACCGTTCTTGTTCCTTTTGGAAAACAGAAGATTACCGGCTACATTGTGGGTCTCATCGCTGAAACAGATCTGACCAGGCTCAAGTATATTGATCGACTTCTCGATCCCATCCCTGCCTTTGACCCCTCCATCCTTCCTTTTTTTACTTGGATATCCAACTACTATCTGGCTGGCTTGGGAGAAGTGATATCGACCGCGCTCCCCAAAGACTACAAAATAAAGTCTATTCAGGTCTTGGTTCCCACCGAGAAAGGCATTGATGCACTGGCCGATCAAAACATCATCGTCCCTGCGCAGAGCATGCTTATGCGTGATATCATCGCACGCTCTGGAAGAACCGAAAAATCGCTCATCAAACACTTCCACGAAGAATTAGAGCCCAAGGTGGTTCGAAAAAGCATCTCGCATATGATCAACTCTGGCTGGATTCAAATCGTAGAGAAGGAACGAGGAGGTGTAAAACAAAAGGTCAAAACAGTCACTCTTGTCCCGCAAGAATCTCCCCCAAATATACGGGGAGCGCGAATGCAAGCGGCACTAAATCAGCTAAACGAAGTAAACGGATCTATGGATGTGCGAGACTTAGAGGCGCTAGAAGGACCAACCATAACCTCAGCCCTCAAGAGACTTGAAAAGAAGGGACTTGTTGTTTTTGGATCTAGAGAAGATCGAAGTCAAGCCGAGGTAGATACACTCCCGGCCTCCGGAACTCCGCACCCGCCCAACGACCAACAACAAGCAGCACTTGATCACATCTGCAGCGGTAAAAATGGCAGCTATCTGCTTCATGGAGTCACAGGAGCTGGAAAAACCGAAGTATATCTACAAGCTGCTGAACACATCATTAACCAAAAAAAACAAGCACTTATTCTTGTTCCGGAAATAGCACTCACCCCCCTGCTTATTGGACGTGTCAAAGCTCGATTTGGAAATAAAGTCGCGGCTCTACATAGTGGACTTAAACAGTCCGAACGTCTCAGAGAATGGCGTAGAATTCGTGCTGGAGAAGTAGATATAGCTGTAGGAGCTCGCTCTGCTCTGTTTGCTCCCTTTGAAGATCTTGGTCTTATTGTTGTCGATGAAGAACACGATGATTCCTACAAACAAGGAGATGGGGTTCGATACAATGCTCGTGATCTTGCGGTGGTTCGTGGAATCTTTGAGAAATGCCCTGTCGTTCTTGGTTCCGCTACTCCGAGTGTAGAAAGCTGGAGCAATGCCAATGAGGGAAAATACACACTCATGCGTATCAACAAACGAGCGACCCCCAAACCTGTCCCCAATATTCAACTTGTAGACATGAGAGGACGCCCTCCAATACAGATCATCTCTCCGGAGCTTGAAACTGCACTCAATGAATGCTTTGACCAGGGTGGAAAAGCCATTGTTCTCTTCAACAGACGCGGGTACGCACCCAGCGTTGAATGTCCCGGTTGTGGAGGAAACTACCACTGTCCCTCATGCAAAATTAATCTGGTCTATCACCAAAAAAGCCACAAGCTAAGCTGTCACTATTGTCACTTTTACCGTAACTTTGAACCACACTGCCCCCAATGTGCGACCCCATTTGATATCATCGGATTTGGAACCGAACGCGTAGAAGAAGAACTCCGTCGGATTTTTCCCGATAAAGGAATCCTTCGCATGGATGCAGATACCGTAGCCACGAAAGGAGCACACCATCGAATCCTGGATCAGTTTCGCTCCAAAGATTCTCATCTTCTTATCGGAACACAACTCGTAGCCAAAGGACATGATTTTCCCAATGTTACCCTTGCTGCCGTTGTTGGTGTAGATCACATCCTCACTATGCCAGATTTTCGCTCTGCAGAGCGGACCTATGCGCTGGTCACACAGCTTGCAGGAAGAGCCGGACGAGGTTCTCGAGCAGGAACTGTACTCGTCCAAACTCGCCACCCCGATCACAATATCTTTCGACTTCTCGGAAATACCGATCTACCCGATCCCGCCCATATCTTTTACCTCCAAGAAACGCGCCAAAGAAAAATTCTTAAATATCCTCCATCCACAAGGCTGGTCTTGCTTCGTATCGATGGAGAAGATCGAGATAAAGTTCGACAACAAGCTGCGCAGCTCGCCAAAACATTACGTCTTCGAAAACTATCTTCTTTTGATGTTTTGGGACCGGTCTTGGCTCCCATGTCCATGCTCATCGGTCGTTGGCGCTTCCAGATCATTCTACGTGGAAATAACCCAAAAGCATTCCGAAACTGGATCAACCAAAATAGAGAACTTCTTCGAACATCCCTCAAAAATGGCTGTAAATTGTCAATCGATGTCGATCCACGCAATCTCTTGTAGCATAAACTCCAAATTGATATAATACGATTTACGAACGTTACTTTGTGTCTCTTCTTCGGATGACACTCAAAAAACGTATTTATTTCGAAGACATCATCATGGACAATCCCGACACCAAACCATCGAGAAGAGATACAATTCTTCCTCATCTCATTTATCTGGCCATCGCCTTTTGGATCACCTCCAAAGCATGGATCAGTGGAGACTCTATTCTCAGTGGCGGAGATCAACCAGACTGGAATGGCACCGCATGGGCATATTGGTGGATGGGTAAAGCAGTGACAGAAGGGATGAATCCTTTTAATGGAAGCTGGAACTTTTTCCCTGTAGGACAAAGACCGCTTGCACAATACAATCTTCTTGACGCTTTTTTGGCTTGGCCATTCCTTAAGATGTTTGGAATTCGCGTGGGATATAATTTTTTTGCCACACTGATCGCATACTCAACAGCATGGGGTATGCATATCCTCGCCAGAAGTGCAGGAGCATTGCTATGGCCTGCGATCTATGCTGGAGTAGCACTGGAAACATCATCATTTCTTCTCGTTGAGCTCGGTCACGGACGACTCTCCCAAGCGATGCTGTTTTTTTGGCTTGTTGGAATGGCTGGACTTGTACGCATCGCACGAGGAGAAGGCTCATACAAAATGGCTCTTGGAACAGGATTGTGTCTCTCGGCAACCTGTCTTACCTACTGGTATTGGGGATTATTTTGGGTATTTGCAGCCATCCCCATTTGGCTGAGCGAGTTTTGGTTTTGGGACAAACGCCGCTGGCTTCAGCTACTGGTCGTTGCTGGACTCACTGCAGTAATATGTATGCCTTATGTTTATGCTCTAATGTTAACCTATGAAACCCTACCCGGTGTTAATCGAGAACTCGAACCATGGATGGACTACGGCTCTCTTGGACGAAATGACTTTGGATTGGCTATGGGTATTAAACAATCCCACTGGCCGTTATGGCCCCTTGCTCATATTGACGCTGATCCCGACGATAAGCGAATCGCACTCGTTCCCTTATTTCTCGGTCTTGCTGCCTGCTTTCGAGAGATTCCAGAGAAGAAACGCTGGATTGGCATGATGCTTATCGGATATATACTTACACTGGGTCCCTACCTAAAGCTTATCGATCCACAACCCCTACGTGTTGCTCTCCCATATCTTTTTCTCTATGATTACTTCCCATTTTTTCAGCGTTTTTGGTGGCCACAAAGACTCGAGCTACTTGTTCTTATTGGACTACTCATTACTGGCTCCCTGCTCCTCAATCGATGGACGATCTTTTTGCACCGATGGGGCAAAGTTTTTGTCGGACTCGCTATCGCAGGAATCTTTGTCGACATTCCGTGGCGGAACCCCTATGCCCCTGTAGAGTCACACCCTCCACGAGACTATCAAAGCAAACTCTATGCAGACATAAAGGGACCAATCATCACAACGCCTGTTCTGAGCAACAACGAAATTACAAGACATATTCTATGGATGCAAAGTTTTCACGAACAACCCATTCTTGGAGGTCTCGGCGATCACATCGAAGCACACCGTCCTGTTGGCTATGAAGAATACATCAATGATCGGGTTGTTTTACGCGCTCTGTCAGAAATTAGCCAAGGGACATTTCAAGATGCACTCATCATGCCTGAAGATGTCAACGAAATCCTAGAAGATGGATTCGAATGGATTGTCATCGATCCTGCGGCCTACAGTCCTGGACTAGAAGAACGTTGGGCTGCTGCCTTTACATCTCTATGCCAAAGTGTATGGGGTACCCCAACTGTAGAAGTCGGTCTTTCCAAAGCATGGAAAATCACACCCATCGCACACTCCATCATCGTCGATAATATCCCTCCTGTAGAGCACTCTGGACCAAGAACAGAAGAAGGATTTAAGGCTCCGGACGAACCTCCAATGCCAGGGTTGAACAACTTTGAAGCTCCCTCACCCAACACTGAGCCGGCAACGAAAGTACCAATGCCGGGAAATGGGAACGAATCTCCTCCAGTTCAACCCCAGTAGAAGAATATACTTTTCCCAATAGCTGATTTCGCTCCACACGATCTCCTGCACAGACACTCGCCACAAAAACACCCGCATGATGTGTCACTGGACCATTTCCTCGATACCAGATCCCTTCTACAGGTTGATGACTGGATTGATATTCTTCATTCAACATCCCTCTTGCCGACATCATCGACAACACAGCTTCTGTAGCAATCGTTATTGAATCTCTATCCATAAAACGTCTGGGACCTACTTCAAGCGTTAACGACGGAATACCAAGACGATTCAATGCCGTTCCCGATAAACTTTTCTCAAGTTTATATCGACGATAATCTGGTGTTCTATATTCCCAAACAATCGTCAAACCGCTGTGTCTTGCCAAATGCTCCATCTCTTCAAGTACTGTATTTGAAACCGTTGTGCTGATTTTTCTATCCAATATGACATAAGGGATCGACAAAGGACTATCTGTATGTAGATCAAAAAGCAGATCGGGTTTGTAATTTTCAATAGAAGACCATATGGTGTGCACATGACGTTGTGATGCACTGCCTTGGCTATCACCTGGAAAAAGACGATTGAGATCTTGTCCATCCTCTGGATATGTTCGCATCATTCGACGCAAACCTGTAGGGTTTAAAGAAGGATATAATACCACCTCTCCTTTTTTTAATAGTGAAGGCAATCTCTCCAAAAGAGAAACTACGACCGCAAAACCAATACACTCATCACCATGTATATTGGCTGTGATTACCAATTTTGGGCCTTTTGTCCCTGTCTCTAAATGATGCATGACCAATCCACTATGAATTACTTTTTTTTGAATACGGTTCATTTTTTCTCCCCAATCAACCGTATTTACCCTTGTAATACCCAACATTTCAGATAACGAGATTCCGGAAAAGAAAGTGCCGCAGGATGATCTATGGAAGGGTAATACTGTTTGAGGATACGAAGAGGTCTTTTCTCCTTATATGAGGCCAGTACAATTGCTTTGGAAAATTCTTTGGGAGACATCTTTCCATGATTGGTCGCAATGATCATGATTCCCTTTGGTTTCAATACACGTAGACATCTCAAAACCAAACCCGAAAGATCTCGCTCTACCGACCATACACCATCACCATGCGAAAAAGAAGGAGGATCTGCGATCACGATATCAAATAACTCTTTTTTACGACGAAAACGCTCAAGAGCTTTATTGGCATCCGAAACAAGAAAAGTATGATCTTCTGTTGATAGCTGATTTCCATCCATATTTTTTTTCACCCACTCAATATATGTAGGAGAAAGATCAACAGAACATACCGATTGAGCACCACTTGCTGCCGCAGATATGGAAAAGGCACCAGTAAAACAAAAAAGATTCAGGACTTTTTTCTGTGACCAATACGGTCTCAACCATTGTCGCAATTCACGCATATCACCAAATACTCCTGCATCAGGCGATCGACCTGGTTCCACCCAAAACCTCAATCCAAGTTCTTGAACCCACAAACCATCCGTTTGCGCTGTACCAGACAAAACTCCAAGCGAGGTTACCGATTTCCCTCGCACATATCCCCATATTGCACAAACTGGACGAAGCTTCTCAATCCCATCGATCAACAATGGAAGTAGAGATTGTAACGCTGTATGTGCAAGCGTAATCACACACTCTTCTCCCCATACATCAATTCGAATCCCTGGGAGAGAATCATTCTCTGCATGAATCCATCGCCATGACTCTTCAGAAGAGAAAGAAGGACGTCGCTCTAAAGCTTCCGTCATCTTTCGAACAATGAGTGTATTTGGATCTTCTTCTTGCATACTAAAGCGTCGACAAGCAATCTCTCCACCACACCAAATGCCCATTCCCAAATATTTTCCATGAGGGCTAATAATCGATACCCAGCCTCCTGCTTTTATTGTGCCTTTCTTCTTTTTGATCTCTTTTTTATAGACCCAGTCGAAGCCTTTTTGTAGCCACGAATAGGAATACTCATTGACCTGTATTGATGCGTGAATCATACTATTCGGCAAGGTTAAGACAAAGGAGTCATATCTTCTAATGGCTCCAGTGAAGACAGATCGGCCAATTGTTCATTTGTTTCACGGATATCTTGAAATATCGCACGAATGACAGCAACTTGGAATCCAAGTCCCATGGAAGACTTAGCTTGAATCAACTCCATGAAATCTACTTTGCTCATCAAAGCATATTCCACATCCCCTTTCGCAACACAATGCGCTCCACGAACCCCTCCATCAATGGTAGAGAGTGTTCCAAAAATAGCCCCCTCATCTATGGTGTGAATGGGAACCAAAGCACCATTCTTTGTCTCTCGAATAACAGAAACAGCTCCTTTAATGACAAGAAAAATCCCATTCGACAATTCTCCTTGTGTGATAATACGCTCTCCTGACAATGCCGTTTTTTGTGTAAAAACACCTGCAAGACCATTGATTGCACGAGGAGAAAGACCTGAAAAAAGATTCATATATCCCAATACTTCTGCATCCATAAAGGCTCCTAAAATCTAACTTTTGTAAAATACGGCTTAAGAAATGATGTTGTTTATCTTGTTCGGATGATACTTTATATCTACTTGGAATCGTATATTTAATCTCGGTGATAAGTCAAAAATCACAACCAAGCACCGAAAAAAAATTCAAATATAAAATAGCTCCCCAAGAAGCGATTTGAAAACGCAACTTGTTTCATACATACCATAACCCACACATTCATCATTATCACCCATTTCTTTTCCCGATGAATTTCCAGTCACAAAGGAGTGTCGTGACAGCTACAAACAATTGAGGTAAAAGAAGTCTTATATTGTGGAGATCACCATGACAAAACCTCAATTCATCTATGGAACGAAGACCAAATATCTTGTCAGTATTCTGCAAAGCCACGTTGTACATCCCAATATTCTCAGCCCAGATGCTCTTCCAGAAAATTTCTCTGGTATCCATACCCATCACGATAATGAAATCCGATCTATTATAGATAATTCAGGTATCTTTCGGTTTATTCTTTACGAAAAAGAACAAACAATTATTAGGACGATTCGATATCTCACGACTCCGGATGGTTGGAGTTCAAACGATACTCAACGCTCAATCTTGGAGTAATACCCATGGCAGATATTCGATCAGAGTTATGCAAAACTGCACAATACTTTCATCAAAAGGGTTGGATGATGGGAACAGCTGGTAATCTCTCGGCCAGAGAAACGCACAATAACTTTTGGATTACGGCAAGTGGACAAAGTAAGGGAAGTCTGACCACAGAACAGCTCCTAAACATAAATATGGATGGCACGCTCATCAAGCAGAATACCGAATACAAACCTTCTGCTGAGACATCCATTCATATTGCGGCTTATACTCTTTTTCCTACCATACGCTCCTGTTTACACGTACATATGGTTGAAGGGAATTGGATATGTGACGATCATCCTCAATCCGATTGGATTGCCCTCCCTCATCTTGAAATGCTCAAAGGATTTGGATGGAAAGAAGGACCTGCACACATCTTGGTCACAAAAAATCACGATCATGTGCCCAATATCGCTCTTGATATGATGTATCAGTACAATCAACCACAAAAATCATTTACAATCCCCGGATTTCTAATTCGAGGACACGGTGTTACTGCATGGGGATCTAGTATTGAGGAAGCTCGCAATCGAGTCGAACTTTTGTCTTTTATCTTTTCATACATGTGTCGTTAATTCATAATATCAATCAGACCCAGCATCGCTCCACAAAAGATACTCCAGCCGAAAAGAGCCACAAGAACAACCTTTTCAACTCGTCGTAGAACAGCATAAATCTGTGTCTCACGCTCAATATCTATCTTTCCTTGATGCCACTCTTCTTGCAAATTAGCGAAATAAACAATCACGCCTAGAATGCTGCTGGGATTGTACATCATAAAAAAACAAAAATTAAAGAACAATAAGGTGGACGTCATCAATACCACCATGAAAAAGATCATCATCGGTCATCCGTTTCAGATTGAAATCGAGCCAATTCTTTATTGATCTGGACTTGATACGTCGGATGAGGAAAATCTTCCAACAACTGCTCCCACAAAACTCTTTCCTCGCCTGGGCTATGCTCTACTTTTTTTATTTCCTCTACTCGGCGATGAAACTCTATATCAGAGTACTTGGCCCAGTATATGTACACATCACTCCAACAGGGTAACGAACGACATTCCTCTAATCGCTGGATCGCTCCGAGAATATCCCCTGCTTGAGCCAAAGCTTCCGCTTGATGTACTCGCTCATTTCCATCTACTCCCCCTAGATCTTCGAGTGGAACAGTATCCATAGAAAAATTCATCTCTTGCACAGGCTCCGATGTCTCAAGTCCTTTATTTTCCTGATTGGGCCTATCCAAAAAACGCTCTACAAAAATGTAAATCTCTCTTTGAATATGTGGCTCCCAACTCTTGGCCATACCTATGAGACGCTCACACTCTCGAATCCGTGCAAGCTCAAAACGATCAGATTCTCCGACCAACCGTTCATCTAATTCTGTGTACAGAGGAGAGAAATCAACAGCTGATTCTACAATTTTGTTCTCTGAAATATGAGAGACCAATGGAGCTCCGTATGGGATGACGCAACCCCAAAAAAACAACAAGTACAACACGATTTTAATTCTCCTTGGGAATCAAGATATCGATTTCCTCATCATACGCAAACTCTGTACGAAAATCTATTCGATCTTCTTGTAGCGTTCCTTCCATACGAACTGGAGAAAAATACCGTAACGATTTTCCTTCGTTATAATCTTCTATTGCTATCTTTGTTCCTTCCAAAGAAACAATTCCTTGATTTTCTTCAACGTGAACTTGTGTGAGTTTTTTTTCGGCTATCCAAGAATCATACGTAGGAGAACTCCCCAATAACCCCTCTTCAATTGCACCTTCTACAGCAAATTTCCATATTGGAAGAGCTCCAGAAGCTCCAGAAACACCGTATCTCCCTTTTTTCATACTTTTGGGAGTATCAAACCCCACATACGTGGAAATGAATAGTCCTTTTCGAAACGACCATTTATCTTCATTTTTTGCTGGTACAACACCACAAAAAGCAGCATTTTTACTACGATTGGTGGTTCCTGTCTTACCAAATACAGGAAAGCCTTTGATCCCTCCTTGTATTCTTTTACCCGTACCATTCTCTATGACATTATGAAGGACAGCAAGCGTTCGATCTCCACTTCTTTGCTGTGCAACTTCAACAGATTCTTTTGATGCAGAATAAAGTAGAATCGGATCACCACTACCTTCATCAAAGGGATGTGGGGTATAATAAATTTTGTCTATTAAACGATATAAAAAGTCATGTTCAGACACCTGACGAGCCCCTGTTAAGACACCTTCATACAGTGCTATGGATTCTTCCAGCGTAATATCAACAACACCAAGTGGGATCGACATATTGATCGCCAGCTCTTTTTTGACCCCCATCTTTTGCACCAGCATCGAAATATAACGAGCGTGAAGAACAAATCGAAAATCTTGGTGATGTACAAGCCTCTTAATAGAATACCCATCAATCTCTCGATACAGAACCATATATTTTTTCATTTTGTGCTCTATCTCTGATACTACTGACGCTGGTATATATCCGTCATAACGTAATGGAGGAACTTGTTCCCATGTTTCAAGGATGGGAAGCGGTTCTTGATCTTTATGGGTAAAGCCACATCCTATGAACCCATCACCCATCCATAATTTTTCTTTTACCTTGGGATCAA
>NYTD01000160.1 GCA_002683315.1 Deltaproteobacteria bacterium
ATTGGGCGGCGGAGCACTACTTGATTGTTCTGGCTATCCAATCCAAGCAAGTATTCATTTCTTAGGCAAAAACCTATCCGTGGAATCCTCTTCTTTAACTGAACAGCCATCAATAGATGGGTCAATCATAGATATCGCAGGTGATGTTACTCTACGATCAGATCAAGGCGTACCCGCACACGTGTATTTTGGGTTTCAACACGAATACCAATGCATGTATGAAATAATTGGTTCGAAAGGAATTATAACAGTCCCAAAAGCCTATACCCCCAGACAAAATCACGAGGTGCAAATCCAGTTGGTACAACAAGGAACGACTGCTGTATACAACGTTCAACCAGAAGATCACTTTTTAACAACTTCACAAGAATTCCGATACGCTATAGAACAAAACCAAAATTTAAGTAAACATTGGGATGCCACCAAGAGTTGTATCCGTATACAAGAGGACATTCGTCGATGCGCTTTGAAAATCCGATCTTCGTAACTCGGTCAACCGTTGCCCCATTAAACCATTACTCAAAAGAATTGGAGTCCGTGTGGGAATCGGGAATTTTTACTCATAATGGACCCAAAGTACGGAGATTTGAATCTGAAATCAATCGTTTCCTAGGGTGTGACAGTACAGTTGCTGTTACGAATGGAACCATCGCTATTCAGATAGCCATGCGAGCATTGGATCTGACAGGTGGAGAAATTATTACAACTCCATTTTCATGGATCGCTACCTGTTCATCGATTTTATGGGAAAGGTGTACCCCAGTATTTGTTGATATCGATCCCAACACGCTCAACATTGACCCAAGTAAGATCGAAGCTGCAGTCACAAAACAAACACGAGCCATATTGGGTGTGCATGTCTTTTCCAACCCTTGTGATGTTGTAAAAATTGACACTGTTGCAAAAAAACATCATCTAAAAGTGATCTATGATGGAGCACACGCATTTGGGGTCCAACACTTGGGTCGTTCTTTGTTGGATTTTGGGGATATTTCCACAACTTCATTTCATGCAACGAAATTATTGAGTTCAGGAGAAGGTGGTGCCGTCTTTGCAAATGGAAGTACCAAAGAAAGATTACAGTCCATTCGATTCTTTGGACACGATCCAGAAAAAAACATTATCGATACAGGCTGTAATGGTAAAATGACAGAATTACACGCTGCACTGGGCTTGATCAATTTGCCCTTGGTTCCAAGTATTCTCCAGAAAAGAAAAGCAATCTACCAACAATACCGATCGATTCTGGATGACAAAGTCCGTTATCAACACTTCTCGGAAAACGCCTACAATTTTTCCTACATGCCGATCATACTAGATTCTGAAAAACAATTACTCCGAGTTATCGAAGAATTAAACGCAAACAACGTCTTCCCACGGCGTTATTTCTATCCATCTTTAAATACAGTCAATGCTGTCAAAGAATACACTCCCTGCCCAATCTCAGAAGATATTTCTAGTCGAATAATGACTTTACCTTCATATCACGACTTGGATTTAAAAGATGTTACCGCTATTGCAAAAATGGTTCTAGCGACTTTATAAAATCTAATTTCCACAATAATGGACAACCCAATCCTAATCCGACGACCTATGTTGTAAGTAAGGACACAGGCACTGTTGTTGTATTCTTTTACGACGAATCAATTCATGTTCAGGTGGCTGTCCCATTGTCGAAGGATATTTAGTGTTTTCCTTTTGCATAAAAGATTGAATATGTTGGGGTGTGATTTTTTCAAGAATAGACCACTCACTCTTGAGTTGGTAACCAAAGTATTGCATCTCAGCAAAACAAATACGCTCAACCATAGCCACTTCCACTCTCGTCATTGCCTGCTCAAATTTATTGCTGTTGTTTTCCATGATCGTGTTGGACAAATTTTTCCACAAAGGATTTAAGGATGCGTTTTGGCGGGTCAAATCATCCTTATGAAAATCGAGCATTCGGTCAGTATATTCAATATTTAGAAAATCGCAGATTCTGAGTAGTTCTTTTTCCTTTTGGGTTACCAAGTCTTCATACTTAACCAAAATGGCACGACCATTCTCAGCCCAAGATGCCAATAATGGAATAGACTGTTTCTGATCTTGAATCCATGTGCTTGAACCACTCAACAACCCCCCTGCATGTGGTCCACTTTTCCGCCAAGATAACGATACATCTCTCGGATCACGGATTAAATATAAAAATTTGGCATTTGGAAACACCCATTGAATAAATGAATGATACTTATACAGCTCAATTTCTTTTATGAAAACCTGTTGTTTGCCGTGAGCCTGTGCCTCAATAAAAAATACTTGCCGCAACAATGTTGATAAATCTCCCGGCTCCGCTAACTGCAGCAATTCTGTTTTGGTGAAGACGTGTTTCCATCGGGCAAAATCTGATTGTAATAATGCATTCAAATCCTCAATTATATCGGTCCATGTTTTCTCATGGGAGATGTCGCCCGCTTGATAAAAGGTCATACCAAAGACTCGGAGAATGTGTAAAGGAGATGGCCCACAAACATTCGGATGGGCATCCAATATCTTTGTAATTAAATTACTTCCACTTCGTTCTGTCGCAATTAAAAAGGTGACTTGCATTGATACTTCCAGGATAGAAAAATCTACATAGCGATGTCGATAGTCTTATCGACATCGCAACATCGATAGAGTGCAGAGTATGCTAACCTTATTTCATATATCATTTCAAACATCGCTTTGATTTACCAAGCATGATAGAAAAAATTAGTTATCACACCTTCAACAGTGTTCTATGTTCAAGATTGCCATACATTCAGTACCTCGTTCAGGCTCAACGTGGCTTGGTGAAATTTTCAACAGTTCCCACAATACCAAGTACTGTTTTCAACCATTGTTTTCCTACAAATTTAAAGACTTTTTATCTCCGACATCTACCAAAGTCGAAGTGAATACCTTCTTTAAACAACTTGCGCAGACTACTGATGGTTTCATCTTGCAAAAGGAACAACGCTCTGTCGGTACATTACCAACCTTCTCTGATGGTGAGATTAGTCATGTTGTTTATAAAGAAGTTCGGTATCATCATATTCTGAAAAATCTATGCAACCTACAAAGTGGAATTAAGCTAGTGTTGCTGATTCGAAATCCCATTGCAGTTATGAACAGTTGGGTCAATTCACCAAAAGAGTTCAACCCTTCTTGGAACATAGACGAAGAACTCCTCTTTGCACCCAAGAAAAATCTATCCCGCAAAGAAGAATCCTATGGACTACAAGCCTGGATTGATACCACCAAATTATTTGAATATCTCGCAGCCACTTTCCCTAATGATGTCATCCTTATCCGATATTCTGACTTGAAGGGTAATACAGTTCAAACAACCAAAACGCTATTTGACTTTTGCCACCTTACATATGATGAACCAACCGAAACATTCCTGGACAAAAGCCAAACAACATTTGTCTCTGGAACCTATTCCGTATTTCGTGGCGGCAATTCATCTGCGATTAATCTGACCACCCATCAAATCCAAACGATTCAAGCACTCGTGATAAAACACGGTTTAGGCAAATACTTATCGCATGAATCTCAGTCTTCATCCAAGTAATTGAGTGTTCCATGACAACTATCGCTATTATGCAACCCTATTTTGCACCCTATGCTGGGTACCTCAGACTCATGGAAGAGGCTGATATCTTTGTCATATATGATTGTGTACAATTCCCCCGTCGTGGATGGGTCCATCGGAACAAATTAACCTCTGTCCAGCAAAACCCCACGTGGCTCACTTTACCCTTGCAGAAACAACCACGCAACACACTCATTAAAGACCTGAAATTTTCAGACCAAGCGCAACAGTCTTGGACTGAACGTTTACAATCCTTCCAGCACATCAACAAAAATTCATCCATCTGGAACGAGTTCTCTACACTCACGGGCACACCATGTGACTTCATTTCAGCATTGTTACACTTTACTTGTGCAACTCTTGATATAAATACCACATGGAAACGTTCCAGCGCCCTTCAACTTCCGTCTACATTGAAGAATCAGGATAGAATCCTAGAGATTGTTCGACATTTTGGGGGGACTAGATACATTAACGCTTCAGGTGGGGTTCATCTTTACGACTATGAGACATTTGAAAACCGAAATGTCCAACTTCAGTTTCTAGACCAATATAATGGTCCATATACCTCTATATTCGAACGTTTACTAAATGAGAATCCGATTGATATAAAGCGGGAGATTGTGAACAATTGCCACTATCAATCCGTTGAATGATTGAGCGTTTCAAGCCATTTCTGGTTGTCCAAATACCACTGTATTGTATCTACCAAGCCTTGTTCAAAGGAATGCTTGGGATGCCAGTTGAGTTCAGTCTGTATTCGTGTATTGTCAATCGCATATCGCCAGTCATGCCCTTTACGATCTTCTACAAATGTTATCAGAGATTCAGAATGCCCAAGAATCTTGAGGATTGTACGAACAACATCTAAATTGGTGCGTTCGCTTTGACCACCGATATTGTATACCCTCCCAGACTGACCATGCATCAAAACTGAAAAGAGAGCAGAACAATGGTCTTCGACATGGATCCAGTCTCTGACGTTCAAACCGTTTCCATAGACAGGTATTAATGCATTGTCGAGAGCACGAGTAATTATTACTGGAATCAATTTTTCTGGAAACTGGTATGGTCCATAATTATTCGAACATCGAGTTATGTTAACAGGAAGTCCATAAGTTCTATGCCATGCTTGGACAAGTAAATCCCCGCTCGCCTTCGATGCTGAATACGGAGAGGAGGGATCCAAAGGCATATCTTCTGTAAACAATCCTGTATCGGACAGTTCACCATACACCTCATCAGTTGAGACTTGTAAATACTTGGTTACACCATGTCGACGACAAGCATCCAAGAGCACTTGCACACCGAAAACATTGCTCCGAACAAACACACCAGGCTCTTCGATCGATCGATCAACATGTGATTCAGCAGCGAAGTTAACGACATAATCAAATTTGTATTGTGAAAACAAAGAGTCCACTTCTACAGCATCAGCAATGTCTCCTTTCACAAAAATACAATCTGGACCCAACACTTCTTCAATCGTGGACAAATGTCCTGCATAGGTAAGTTTGTCCAACACGACACACCGAAAATCGGGATAACCATTTACCAAACGAGTAAAATTGGATCCGATAAACCCTGCTCCACCAGTTATCAAAATTGTCTGCATATTCGACTTTAATCTCATCGTGAAAAGACAACACTACTGTTGTCACCCAGCACGAAAGAATGGCTGGTGGGTCTCTTAGATTCAGACACAATTGATGCACCTCGACCAAGTAAACATCCATCCAGTCGGTCTGCAATATTCATGATAACAGCATCATCACACACAATGGAATTTTCAATTTCTGCGTTGACCAATCTAACGTTGGCACCCAATGAGGTAAATGGACCAACATAGGAGTCTTCTACAACTGCATCTCGTCCTATAATAGCTGGTCCCCTAATGATCGAATTGACCACGCGTGCTCCAGATTCAATTTGAACTGTTGGTGTAATCAATGATTCGGTATCGACATGACCGAGAACTTGCGGTGGCGTATTTCGGTTTTCTAAAATCATTCGATTTGCTTCTAGCATATCTGCTGGCTTTCCCGTATCTTTCCACCATTTATGAATTACGTGAGGTTTAACCAACAAGTTCTGATCGACCATCCATTGTAACGCATCGGTTATTTCAAGTTCATTCCGTTTGGAAAAATCAATACTTCTAGCCGC
>NYTD01000161.1 GCA_002683315.1 Deltaproteobacteria bacterium
AGACACCCTGAATAAGTGCAATCTGTGCGGGGTTTAGATCGACGGCAACGACCTTGTCGGCACCAGCCATTAGCAGAGCCAAAGCATTACATCCTGCAGAGCCGATGCTGAGAACACGATCGTTTGGCTTGATCTGTAGCGCCTCTTTCAGGGTGTCTTCATCTTCCCATACCTGAGAATATCGAATAAGTGATTGGCTTAGAACTTCATTGATTTTGGGCTGCGTCATGAGTTGATTCCTTTGCTACTATTCTTGCCAGAAAGGATCGATAAAGTCCAACGGATCAAAGTCCTCGTCTTCTTCTAGATCACTCCCTGTTGCTATACTTTGTTCTCTCTCTTCTTCGCTTATCGTTCCATCACCGTTAGTGTCGTGGTACAATGCACTTTGAGTCTCCAAAATATCGATCAATGCACCATTGAACTCTTCACTATCTTCTATGGCAAAAGTATCCGAGCCCTCTCCAAGCTCAACGATTTGCTGTGCATTCAGCCAATTGGACTGTCCCAAAGAGAAAAGATACGCGCCTTCTGCAATGCCCGGCTCTTGAAAATCAAGCTTGATGAATAGAGATGAGAGCTCCCAAGTAAAGTCTTGCGTGTCATTGGCACGACCTTCTATAGAGATTCCTGGCTCCATTTCCAAGACAATAGAATCCCAGTTTCCAGCCATGATTGGAAATTCGGAAGCAGGATCGAGAAGATCGATGTTTTGATCTGGCGCGTCGACAAATTCAGAATCTCCTCGAAAATAGTACACATACTGCACACTGGTGGATGCTCTGCTGAATGCAATGCCTTCAGATTCTGCGACTTGTGTATTTCCTTTTCCCGGATTTCCGACAAAGGTTCCGCTGAATGTTGTTTCCGATGCACATGCGAAAAGATAGAACATCATCATGGTGTATCCTTTGGTTTGGAGAGAGGAAAGAAGTGTAGCTGGACTTGTACAACTTGTTCCGGATCGCTTTTGGTTGTTTCACAAAGGTCGAACAGACGTGTTGCCATGTCGTTGAGCTGTGTTTTTAAATCAGGTAGAAGAGATTGGGGTACATGTACGGTTAAAGCAAGGAAATGTCGTTCTTCCGGAGAGAAGCGCCCAATACCATCTTTGGCCAGGTTCAGCATCTCTTGGTGATAGTTGTGTACAGCAAGACCTTGAACTTGCTTGGGGGTTGCAAAAGAGCCTTCTCTGTTTTCGATTCGTCCATCATCGTGAATCAGTATCATGTCCAAATCTTGAAGGATTTGTAATGCTTCTTGTGCTTGGGTTTTGGTGATGACGGGACGAAGTTGTTTGCGAATCCAATCTGGATCGATTCGAAAGTCTGAACGATGTGCTAATTCTCGAATGGCAGGACAGTACCATCGAGAGAGATAACGGTAGCTCTCTCCTTCAATGCGTTGAGCTCCATGATACCGACGAGCAGCGGCGATTCGTTCAAAAGCCCTGTCTTGTTGTGTGCGATCTTTACTCTGTTCTACGGTAAGTAAGTCTTGAAAGTATCGAGTTTCATCTTCATCCAAATTAAGGATTTTGATGACTGGTTCCTCTTGCTTGGCCGTGATATTTCTTCGACCTGCAATGATATCCTTTAGGAACGAAGGGGACTTTTGCTTGCAGCGCAAAGAGAATGCGCGATGAGAAAATCGAGGGTTTTGCGATTTTTTATGTACAAACCAATCTTCTAAGAATTTTCTATATGAAAGATATCGATAAATGGCGTCCATGCTGATTCCAATTATAGGCTGGGCCACAATCGTGACCCAGCAAGTGTTTATTTCATAACATATTCGACTACGGAATCTTTACTCTTCTTCTTCTTCTTCTTCTTCAGTTTCCTCGTCAGCGCTTTCTTCATCTTCTTCAGAATCTTCACATTCTTCTTCGCCTTCTTCGCCTTCTTCGCCTTCTTCGTCTTCTTCTTCGTCAGCGCTTTCTTCTTCATCTTCTTCAGAATCTTCACATTCCTCTTCGCCTTCTTCGTCAGCGCTTTCTTCTTCATCTCCTTCTTCAAAACATTCATGAATATAGAATTCGACACATTCTTCGATCAACAGTTCAATCTCTTCCTCTTGGAATTCGACTTCAAGTTCTTCTTCGTCAGCGCTTTCTTCTTCATCTCCTTCTTCTATATCTTCTTCCTCTTCGGAGACTTCGTCTTCATGCTCTTCTTCAGTTTCCTCGTCAGCGCTTTCTTCTTCATCTCCTTCTTCATCTTCAAAGCCTTCGTCTTCCTCTTCACCATATTCTTCATACTCAGAAAGAACTTCTTCTGCGCACATTTCATACAATAAATCTAAGCATTCCTCGTCAGCGCTTTCTTCTTCATCTCCTTCTTCATCTTCAAAGCCTTCGTCTTCCTCTTCAACATCCTCTTCTGTTTGAGAATCTTCTTGATCAGACTCACTCTCTTGACTGGTATCATTAGAGTTTTCTTGTGCAGTGATGGTGTATTCACATCCAACACTGAGTAGTAGGGTTAGGTACAGTGCACTTCTCATGTTAGTCTCCTTTTTCAGTACAGTTGTAGTACAATATACGGATATAAAATACGCAAAAGAGAAGTTTTTTATTTTTATGTAAAAACTTCGTACTTATTTTTCAGTACATTATTGTACACGTTTGCTTCATCTGCGTTAAAGTAGAGCATCGTACTTGAATGGATGTGAATATGACAGCATTATTGGCAGCGATTTCGGCTGGACTTGTGGCTATCTTGGCTACAATTGCTGTAGAGAGAATGGGTGGTTTGTTGGGTGGAGTTTTTGCATCTATTCCCACTACCATTGTTCCTGCGGCGATTGGATTTTATTTTGCGCAGGACGGATTTGTTTCTGCTCTTTTGGCTGTACCGTATGGAATGCTTGTGAATGCACTATTTTTGTATATGTGGCGGGTGCTTCCTCCTCGGATTTCCATTGTGAATTTTGGATATCGACTTACTGTGATGATTGTTCTTTCCTTGAGTGTTTGGGCTTTTTTTGCTTTTGGTTCTATTTTTCTTCAAAGTATTTATTCTTCGTTATGGTTGAGTGGATTGATCATTTGCGTTCAGCTGGGGCTTGGGTATTGGGCTTGCATACACAATCCACCAGCCCCTAAGGGAGGTAAAAAAGTCGGTTGGGGAACATTGGCTATGCGTGGGGTACTTGCAGGAAGTGCGATTGGAGTTTCTATTTTGCTCTCTTCTTTTGGCGCTCTTGCAGGAATAGCATCTGTATTTCCCGCAATATTTCTGACCACCATGGTATCGGTATGGATTTCACAAGGAGAGTCCGTTCAAGGCGGAGCAGTCGGACCGATGATGCTTGGGAGCAGTAGTGTATCAGTTTTTGCTCTTCTCGCCATTATTCTCTTCCCTATATTCGGACCTTTTGGAGGGAGTGTTGTTTCATGGGTGCTCGCGGTTCTTTGTACATCTGTTCCTTCTGCTATTTGGCTGAATCGTAGATAACGGTGCACATGGTATTGTTGGTTTAGACATTTTGAATATACATGTTCACGAGATTGGGCCGACAAACGATTGACTATGGATTTATAATATTTTGCACCATAATATATATTTTTGGTCCTTCTTTTTGACATATAGTCGTCAAAGACTTCTTCCAATTGTATAATGTGAGCGAAGTACCGCATATTTCAGCGCAATGATTCTAAAGATGCGGTATATAATTCCATATTTCATTTTTTCTTTCCTTTCTGTCCTATGCCCAATATTCCAAAGCCTCCCTCTGAAGAGAAAGCCTTTAGTGTCTCTCAAGTCAATACACAGATAGCCTCTCAGCTCAAAATACTTGGACGTATTCTTATGGAAGGAGAAGTGTCTTCCGTTACGTTTCACCGCTCGAATCACTGGTACTTTGATCTCAAAGATGACACATCCGTCATTAGCTGTGTCATGTATAAAAACAACAACAAGTCTATGACGTGGAGACCCAAGGAAGGAGATAAAATACGGGTTTCGGGAAAACTTGATGTGTATGGTCGAACAGGACGAATCTCGTTTGTTGTGTATCGCATGAGTCGTTCGGGACTAGGAGAGTATCTTCTTCGTTTGGAGGAGCTGAAGAAAAAATTACTCAAGGAAGGACTCTTTGATCCGACCAAGAAAAGGCCCATTCCTCGCTATCCAAAATCCATTGGTGTTGCTACGAGTGCAACGGGAGCTGCACTGCAAGATATACGCAAGGTGATCAATGATCGATTTCCACACGTGACCTTGTATCTTGTCAACTGTAAAGTAGAGGGCAAAGATGCTCCACAAAGTATCATCTCTGCAATAGACTTGCTTAACAGGCATAATAAATCTGATGTGATTATTGTTGGGCGAGGAGGAGGCTCAAAAGAAAGTCTCATGGCATTTAATGAAGAATCTGTTGTTCGTGCCATTGCAGCATCAAACATACCGATTATTGCCGCTGTTGGACACGAAGTGGACTCTTCTCTCAGTGATTTTGCCGCAGATCTTCGCGCAGCAACACCCTCTCATGCTGCGGAGTATGCTGTTCCCTTTCTAAGAGAAGAATTGCAGCGAATTAGAGGACAAGAAATTCAGTTGCACCGAAGAATGGATACGATTCTTAGAGAGAAATACTATCAGAAGACGGGGTGTACGTTACGAGATCCTATCGAACGGATAGAACAATTGGCTATGCGCGTAGAGAATCTGCAAAGTCAGATGAATCAATTGATGGATCGAATTATCCGTGAAAAGGGAGAGCAACTCAAAGTTTTACGTCCAACAGATCCTGTTCAGCGTATTGATACAGCAATTGTACGATGTAATGAGTTGGAAAGACGTCTCCAACAGCAGATAGATCAGCATATCCAAAGAAAACAAGAGAGTCTAGATGGGATGAAGCTGCCATCTCCCAATGCTGATATAGATAGAGCCTTTGTTCGGGTTGAACAGTTGCAACAGTTGTTGATTCGCAATATCGACTTGCTTCAAAAAAATAAACAGGCTCGATTGGCAAAGCAGGTGCTCGGCCTTGATTCCTTGAGTCCTCTTTCTATTCTTCTGCGAGGATATTCAGTCGCTCTAAAAGATGGAAAAGCTGTACTGGATGGAGACTCTTTGCAAGAAGGGGATCGCTTATCCATTCGCTTTGCGAAGGGACAAGCTCAGGTACGTGTTGAAGATCCAAGAGAAGTATGGATTCAAGAAGGTCTGTTCTCCAAAGATGAGTAACTTGCTTTTTGGTCACAAAGCGATAATTTCCACTGAGTTATATTCTTGGGAGGAAACATGGCAAAGTTTGAAGGGGTTCGTTGGGCTCCCAATCAACTTCAGCATACATTGGAGGGGCACGATAGAAAACTGATAGCATTTGATGCACAAAGCTATTCTATTTCTCGATCGCTTCATTATGGTATTTTCTTGGTTTTTGAGGGGATTCGATTCTATTGTTTTCGAAACAATGGCGAGCTATGTTTGCGATTCGTTAATTTGAGACATAATTTTCAACGTTTTCGTAACGGTATATCCTATTGTCTTGCTCCCAAACATCATCCATTTATTCCAAGTGACGAAGAGCTTGAAAAGAGTTTTGTAGATAGATTTCTCAATGCTCCTGAGCTACGTGGATTTCTAGAGGAAATGGCGGATATGGGAGCGCAAGGCTATCTTCGTCCGTACACCTTGGATCAAGATCAATCGATTGGCGTGACATATCCTTCGCAACCTTCGATACGCGTTGCAGCATGTCGATATGATGAATATCTTGGAGAGCCTTTTGATGGAGTGGTAGTCCCAAGCTTGGTACGGGCTGTTAGCACCAATCAGACAGGATGCTTGAAGCTCGGGACAAATTATCTGATTAGTGTGAAGGCCGTCGAAGTGGCACAGTCTGTTGTTCCATCTGCAGGAGCCGCGCTATTTTTGGATGACCGACCTGATCTACCCATTTGGGACAGAAGGGTTACAGAATGGGATTCATCATGCTGTCTCTTTGCATTACGTGATGGTACCATCATTAAAATTCCAGAAGGCCCCTTAATTTTGCCTTCTGTTACGATTCAAGGGATTTGTGCGTTGGCTCCTCGAGAAGGTTTAACCGTTCAAGAACGTTCTGTTACGTATCGAGAGTTGGTAGAATGGGTTCAAAATGACGAACTTGTATCCGTTTGTAGTATTGGAACGGCCGGAATCCTGAATCGATGTCAGTCACTACATCTGCGAGATGAATCTGGTGCTGTCATTGTCACTCATCATGCACAACAAGATCATGATGTGTATGGAAAACTTGCGAATCTCAAGAATCGTTATTGGGGGATGTTTCTTGGAACTGAGGATATACCAACCTCCATTCCTTCTCGTGTGTATCAGGTTGTATCATGACGTATCGAGTGCTAATGACGGCTCAATTGCCTGATGAAGCGATGCGTCTTTTACTTGAAGATGAGATAATTTCTCGGGTAGATGTGGCTGCGAAACCATTGCAACGTTCTGATATCCAAGATGCATTTCAAAAATATGATGCGGTAATCTCTCTATTGAGTGACCAGATTGAAGCATCCATGTTTGAGAATACAACAGTGCGCGTTGTAGCAAATTATGCTGTAGGATACAATAATATCGATGTTGATGCTGCAAAGAAAGCGGGGGTATATGTGACCAATACCCCAGGTGTTCTGACGGATGCTTCGGCTGATCTGGGATTTGCGTTGCTTATGGCAGTGGCACGAAAGATA
>NYTD01000162.1 GCA_002683315.1 Deltaproteobacteria bacterium
CCTCCATTCGATTTCGATTATTTCACAGATGAAAGCGCTATGGGGTTCTCTTTTTTCATGAGTACAGTACTGATATTTTTGATTATGGGAGCACTATTTGAAAGTTTTCTTATGCCGATCGCCATTATTACAACCATTCCGATGGCTATATTGGGAGCCTACTGGTCTTTGTACTTTGCTGGCGAGGGAATGGACAATATCGCCGCAATTGGTATGGTGATATTGATTGGCGTTGTCGTAAACAATGGGATTGTCCTTATCGAACTTGTCAACCGACTCCGTTCAAATGGGAAAAATCGATTCGATGCAATTATCGAAGCCGGAGAAAGACGCTTCCGTCCCATTCTAATGACAACCCTGACCACAGTCTTTGGCTTGCTCCCAATGGCGTTTGGAACGCCCACACCAGGCAGCATATCATATACGTCACTCGGAAAAGTCGTCGTTGGTGGAATGACTGCGGGTACACTACTAACGTTATTTTTTGTTCCATTGCTTTATTTATCTCTTGACGACATACGTACAGGAGCGGGGAAATGGATCGTATGGATCACCAATAAGGAACGAGCATGATTTTTTTACTCTCTTTGGTATGGTCAGAACCTTTGACCTTTGAGCAAGCCCTTCAAACCGCACAACAAAAAAATCCAGATATTCGGTCAGCCGAACTTGATGTCGAACAAAGTGACGCCGGTATTCTTATTGCCCAATCTGTTTTGGATCCACAATTCAATGCGTCAGTCGGTCAAAATCTCTCCACCAATCAACAATTCTTTGCTGGATTTGGTCTATTTAATACAGAAGTATCAGGTCTTTCTTGGTCCACTGGTTTTACAGCACTTCTTCCAACGGGAACATCGATGACCCTCGATTGGAATTCCAATCGCTCTGCCACAAAATACCAGCTTCAAGATGCTCCGATTGAGCAAGAAGTGAACCCATACGATACCAGCGTAATGCTAAATATCAACCAACCTCTGCTCGAAGGAATCCTTCCTTCTTACAATCTTCGAGGACTGCGAGAAGCACAAAGCATACGTTCCATCAGTACACTCACGCAAAACGAGACCGAACAACGAATACTAAAAGAAGTAGCACGAACATACTGGGAGCTATACCACTCTGGAAAACTGGTTGAAATCGCAGCGCAATCTTTGCGTATTGCACGAGATGAAAAACGAAGTGTACAAGCCCAGATAGAGGAAGGAAATCTTCCCCCTATTGAAGAAACACGGATGGAATCTGCAGAATTGAGTGCTTAAAGCGTACTAATCGATGCGCAGAACCAATATATCACCCTCAAAGAACAACTGCTTCTTCTACTTGGGAAACCAACCTCCAGTGATGTTCGTCCAACCAGCCAGCCACCACCAGTGACTTCTGTACAACCAAATAAGCAAGAAATTATCCAACACGTGCTTCAGCAAAATCCAAGTATTATTAGACTAAGAGCCAGTATTTTCCTAGAGCAAGAAAAACTTAAGCATAACAAACACGAAGCACTTCCCACACTCAATGCGACTGCTCGTTTTTCTGTGAACGGATGGGATGAATCTCTTTCTTCTGCCATTGATGAACTCTTGGAAGGAGCACTTCCTGGTCGATATCTGGGACTAACACTAAATATGCCCATCTCTAATCTTGCTGTCAAAGGCAATAGAAAACAACAACAAGCCTCATTATCCAAATTGGACATCGAATTAGGAAAACTTGAACAGACTCTTACCCAACAAACTCGTGCTGCCATTCGAGCCCTTACATCTGCGCAGCTCAAGTATGATCTTGCACAGGCCAATCTCAAACTAGCCAAACAGACCGACGCAACTGATCGAGCATTACGAGATGCTGGTCGGAAGACACAAACTGAACTTCTAAACACCATGAAAGCACTCGAGGATGCCCAACTCTCTGTGGAGCGCGCACAAACGGATTATCTACTTGCAGAAATCGATCTAAAGAACCTAATGGGGATTCCTTTTTATAGCGGCAGTACGCCCTGAACTTTCGTGATCATATCGATACGCGCTCTGGTAACAGGATGGGTTCCATCAAGCATTCTCTGTGTTTCGCTCAGCATATGCTCAAGTGGAACATACTGAATGTTTCGATCAACATGTGATGGCTGTGAAACAGGATCCTCTGATCGCCATCCCAGCATGATTTGGTCCAAACCATTTAGTGCCGCATGAAATGCTGCATACCCCAATCGAGAACCAATAATTCGATCAAAAGAAGAAGGACGGCCCCCTCGAACGACATGACCCAAGATTGTATACCGCAGTGTAGCACCACCAGAATCTTCTTGCATTGTCTCCTCTAACTTTGCTGCCAGCGATGCTGTGGAGACCTCAACTCCTTCTGCTTTGATGATTAATACTCTCTTTTTCATCCGTGTCGCAGAATAGGAATGTCGAATGACCCCGCGAAGTTCGGTAATTAATTGTTCTTCAGACTTTCCTTGCTCACGAAACAACACAGCATCTGCTGAGCAGGCTATTGCAGAAGCCATTGCAAGATACCCACACTCTCGTCCCATTACCTCAACAAGAAACGCTCTTCGGTGCGACCGAGCTGTATCACAAATTCGGTCACAAGCCTCCACAATTGTATTGAGTGCCGTATCCACCCCAATAGACATAGAAGTGCACGCTATATCGTTATCAATGCTTGCAGGAACACCTACAACACGGATCCCATGCTCTTTTCCAAATATCTTTGCTCCTGTAAGTGATCCATTCCCACCAATAACGAGAAGACAATCGACCCCTGTCAGATGTCTTGCTGCTTGCGCTCGACCTTCCACAGTACGAAATTTTGCTGAACGGGCGGAACGTAGAACAGTGCCTCCCTCTCTATCGATATCATCAATAAATGCTGGTGTCAGATCTACAAAACAACCTTCTATCAGGCCATTATAGCCATCTTCTACTCCAATTACTCTCCAGCCATGTGCACTTGCTGTCTTGGCCGCCGCACGAATCACAGCATTCATGCCAGGAGCATCTCCTCCAGAAGTTAAAATTGATAAAATAGGCATAGGATCCTCCAAAATGAAAATCTATTAACCTTTCTGAGCCCTTGAGTCTTTGATCAACATCACTCATGTTACGAAGATTTCGTATTGCAGGTTCACAATAATAAAAGAATCTATTTTTCTTTATTTCTCGTCAAAACATTACGAAATTTTCGTTCTACCACACCTCCCCATTGCTGGATAATCTTTCCCTCAGACATCATGTAGTAATAGGGAAAAAAAGGAACCTCTATTTCTGGGTTGGGCAATACACGAAATTCATAGCCGAGTTCTTGTGCGATCTCTTTGGCTTTGGGTTTAAATTCTTTGCATGAACCACAGCCATCTTTGGTCATCATAATGATTTGTTTCATTTTATCTCCTGCTCGTACGACAAAAATAAACATAGCCCAACAATAAAGAGATGCCAATGGAACGAAAAAATTGATTTTCTATCGACACACAAAAGATAGTGGTTATTTTGAAACCGAACCAAATTAACTACAAACATGAGGAGTTCCCATGACCATTCTTGTCGGACGTAAAGCACCAGACTTCACAACCAAAGCAGTACTCGGAAACGGAGACGTTGTCGATGACTTCAATCTCGCCCAAACCATCAAAGGAAAATACGCAGTCCTTTTCTTCTATCCATTGGATTTCACCTTTGTATGCCCCACAGAATTAATTGCTATGGACAAACGCTATCAAAAACTTACCGATCTTGGTGCTGAAGTTATTGGCGTATCCATCGATTCTCATTGGACACACAATGCATGGAGAAACACAGCAATAGAAAATGGTGGCATCGGTCAAGTTCAATACCCGCTTGCTGCCGATATGGATCACAGTATCTGTCAAGCATACGGTATCCAATCAGACGGTGGAGACTCATACTACCCCTCCGGTGTAGCAATGCGCGCAACATTTGTTATTGATCAAAAAGGATTTGTTCGTCATATGGTCGTCAATGATGAGCCTTTGGGACGAAACATGGACGAAGTCGTTCGTATTTTGGAAGGACTCCAATTTTTCGAAGAAAACGGTCAAGTTTGTCCAGCTGGATGGGAAAAAGATAAAAAAGCTGCTTTTGAGCCTGGAAATCCAGATGCTCTTGCTGCATACTTATCTGCAAATGCAGAAGAGCTATAAAAAGCAAAATCTTGTTCTTCAATACGTACATAAAGCCCCAAGAATATCTTGGGGCTTTCTTTTTTCTTTGACACTAAGGAGAAACTCTTTGAGGACTAAGAAATAAATCATTCACAGATATTCGTGCAGCAATTCGTTCTTGAAGGGTTTGTACATGAGAGATCAATCCCACTTGTATATTTTTCTGTTTGAGAGACTCTAGTCCAGAAACAACCAAGTCTGCAGACTGATGATCCAAATTTCCAAATCCTTCATCGATAAGAAGAGTTTGTATCGGCATGTGAATCTTTCGTAAGTTCCCTAAAGCAAGTGCGAACGCCAGTGCAATAGAAAAACTTTCCCCTCCTGATAATGTCGTTATCGGACGTTCTGACTCTCCTCCTTTTGACACATTAAAGTCTAATTTGGGCTGCCCATTCTCATCTTTTACCGGCGACAAATGATATCCTTTTAGGATCTGCTGGAGCTGTATATTTGCTCTATTTATGAGGTTTTGTAGTTGCCATGCCTGTGCAAACTCTCGAAATTTGAGTCCCAGATTAAGTGCGTTACGAAGTTCTATCCAACCTTCGGCTTGCTGCTTTACAATATCCAATGCTTTTATCTGATCTTTGTTCTCTTCATAAAGTTTAATTAACTGCGCATTGTCTTGTTTCTCTTTTTCCCACTCTAGAATTCGATAGATCACACTTCTCTCTGAATCCAGACAGATCTGAACACACTCTTCAAAGCTAGAGTCAGGAGGAAACATCGCTTCAGGGCCTTGCTCAATCTGTTGGAAACAATCTTTGAGATTGGTACACAAAGGGGTATATCTTTGCAAGAGCACTGTACGAGCTTCCGTTTGTTCAGCTTCTTCTTTTTGCAATTGAAGCAACACGGCTTGTTGTTGCTGTTTTTCTTGCATATACAAACCTAGTTTCGACTTTTCTTTTTCATATTTTTGTGTGAGTCTATATTTTTTTTCAACCTGCAATGATGCAATCTCAACAGGATTATCAATTGCAAATGCAACACAGAGCTGTTTCTCTAGATTTTTTTGAAACTGTTCTATCTTATTTCTCTCTGTTTCTCGTTCTTGAATACGCTCTTTTAATTCTGTTCGTTGGCTAAGAAGACGATCTCTTTGTGTTTCCTGCTCTACACCTTTGCTTCTTTCTTTGATGAGAAGATTGTATCTTTTTGATGCGTCTTCATAAATTTGAAAACGCTCTTCGACACTCATTTTATAGTTTTTCATATGATTGTGGATCTTTTCTAGATCTGATCGTTGCTTCAGCCCCAATTCATGTAGATTATGTTCATACTCTTTTCGTGATTCGGCGATCATTTTTTTCTTGTCGTCTACTTTTTCTTTTCCATTTCGGATCCTTTCCTCTAGACGAATTCTTTCTTGACGACATTCTTGTATCGATTTTTCTTGCTGTGAACGCTTCTCCTCAAGTGCTGCAAACTCAATCTGAATCTCTTGAAGACGTTGCACAAAACGCTCTTCTTCTCCAATAGAATCTCCATGAAAAGGATGCTCTATAGAACCACATACAGAGCATGGTTTTCCTTTTTTCAACTCTTGCCGCAAAGATTGGGGTTGAAGACGTGTTTGGTACATCTGTATATCCGTGCGCAACGCAAGATGTTTTTTTTGCAGATGAAGTTTCGACTTTTCCAACGTTTTGATCTGTTCTTCTTTTTTTGCTACTTCTTTATGAATGATAAGGAGTGCGTTTTGATATCGATCCAGATCAAAAAGATGTGCTTCAAGGATTTGATAGCCTTTCTCTGTGTGCACTATCTTTTGCAGCCTCCGCTCCAAGTACTGAATCCGAGCACGATATCGAGTTCTTAGATCACCTTGAATATGCATGTCGGGCTTTCCACTGGGATCTGTATATTCTCCAAGTAGTGCAATCAAGGCTTCATGAGAAGAAGTGTAACTTTTTTCTGCATTCTCCACATCACTTTGCATTGGGACCGATGTTTTGGGCATAGACTTTATCTTTTTTTGTACGCGCTGTAATTCTGTGTTGGATTGCTTTAACGAAGCTTGTAAAAGCGCATATTGATCGATGTGAGCCTGCCTCTCTACAAAGATATCATTGTGCTCTTTGAGGCGTTCGTTGTGTTCTTGTGCCTTTTTTGCGAGAAGCAAAACTTCTCGCTCTTTTTGTACACACAATTCTTTTTGAGAAGAAAGATCTTTTGTTAATTTTGATATCTTATCGGAATATAAAACAAGACTCGCTTCACATTTTATTTTTTGATCGTGATACTTAGCCCAATCTGTACTAATAGAGCACGCTTGCTTTTGAATCTCACCAAAAGAAAGAAGATTTTTTAGCGCGATAGCCCTCGCCTGTAACCCTCGAACTTGATCTGGTGAAGGAAGTCCATGAAGTTGGAATTCAAGCTTCTGCACTTCTTTTTTCGCTTCCGATGACATCTCTTCCACTTTATCTGAAATCTTGGCATAAATCTCTGTATTGGTGATTCGCTCCAAAATCTCCGTTCGTTTCTTGGGGTCTTCTCGTATAAACGTCGTGAATTGATTTTGTGGAAGAAATACACTACGAATGAAATCATTGAAGCTCAAACCACGTAGAACCTGCTCAAAATAGGGTTCAAACTCTTTTTTTGTACTTGTTGAACACAGCGTCTCTTCCGTTTCAAATTTGGAGTTGAGTCTTTGTAATGTTCGTTTGGGTGCAGAAACCGTTTTATTTCCTCTTAGGTTTTGAAAATGCCACGTGGCACGGTAAAACTCCTCACCCAAAAAAGAAAATACCAACGAAACAAAACACTTCTCACACTCGGTATTGAGAATATGTCGGATAGAATCGTTGGATTTGGCTGTATGAGAAGATTGTAACTGAGGTGTTTGACCATACAAAGCCAAAGATATTCCATCAAAAATCGTTGTTTTTCCGCTACCCAATTCTCCAAAGATAAGAAAGAGTTCTTCCGAGCCAAAATGCATATCAAAATCAAGAAAATAGGTTCCTCGAAGATTTTTTATGTTGTATAGCGTGAGCTGATGAAATTTCATACTTCTTCCTTATCTTCTTGTACTTGTGATAAGACCAAATCAAATAATCCTCTGAGTTGAGATGTGATGGCAATGCCTTTGTGTGCCAGAAGTTCTTTAAAAATCTCATGAGGAGTCGTTGTCACATCAACGGTATAATCTTTTTGGGGTTCCAAACCCTCTACAACATTATCTACATCGATCAAAATAAGACGATGCCCTACATTTCGAGACATAACAAGATCTGTACACACCTCCCAAAGATCGTATCTGGGACTTTCTGTCTCTACACAGATCCATACAAAAGGAGGCTCTTGTTCTTCAGTCCACGAGTACGTTGAAACCTTCTGGGTAATCTCTTCGATCGTTCCTCTCCAGCGAAGAAACTGACGCTGAACTGGCATCTCAAGCAACGTTGGTTTTTTCGACTGCGCCAAGTCCAAAAACCACACTCCTCTAGACATAGAGTCTTCTGCCTCTGCAATAGAACATGGAAGAGGTGATCCACAATAATACGCATTGGCCATTCCACGGACACGGTAATTCTTATGAATATGCCCAAGAGCAACATAGTCGTATGAAGATCCAAAAATATCTCCATCCATTCCGTTCTCTACGGCAACATGCACATTTTGTGGGGCATTTCCGATTACTTCCGCTTCATTCATTGCTGTCAAATGCCCCATTGCGATATGGGGAACGCCTGGATACTTATCTTGTGCCATTTGAGCAAAACGAGCATACAAATTCTTGAAACCATTTTTTATCTCTTGTGCATATGTCGCTCTCGTCCCTCGTGTTATCCCCAACCTATATTCATGCACAAAAGGAACGGCAGCCACTGCAGCTTGTACATCTCCTTTGGAATTATGGACGGGAATTAACCAGTCATCCCATTGAGGATTGTCGTTTTGAAATGCACCTACAATATGAATCCCCAATCTTTTTAATACAGGTTTTAGAGAGTCTAGTCTTCTTGCTGAATCGTGATTTCCGGCCGTGATTATAACAGTTCGCAAAGAAGACAAGGATTCCAAATCAGCCAAAAATGAATTGAAGATTCTCATCGACTCTGGAGCAGGACTTGACGTATCAAAAACATCTCCGGAGATCAACAATAACTCTGTTTGCGTCTCTTCTATCTGTTTATGAAGCCACACAAGCATATTTCGATGTTCATGAACCCTAGTATTTTTTTTGAGTCTTTGACCAATATGTAGATCACCCGTATGAATAAATTTTATGGACATAAAACACTCGTAAATAAATTGGAATACAATGGTGTATGCTATCAATACAAACGAACCTACGAGAGTTTCGATTTGTTTCATGGAACGCACTTATCAAAACTTTGTACCATCTATGACACTTCAATAACATCTTCTCAGCATAGAAAACAGACCTTTTGCCTCATAAACAAACGACAATGGATATGAGGACAACATCATCTAAAAATACTATGTCACATGCTCTAAAAAATACATATGCTCTATTAATGGATTATTTGAATGCTCCACAAGAATCAATTCTCGTCGACATCATTTCCCAGCTTGAGCAAGCTCAAGGAGACTTCACAAGCTTCATCTCTAAATATAGACTTCTTCTGGCATCTCCTCAACAAGAACTTGATCTTGTCTCTGAGCTTGATATCCTATACGAAGATGCTTTTTCCGCACCCAACTCGGTACAAGGTCAAAATCCCAATAAACTTGGAGAAGATGCACTTGATCTTCTTGATGATTTTGTGGAAGAAGCCAATGAACAGCTCATCATACTTGTAGAGGCTCTTCTTGGAGTAGAATCAAATCCCGACAACGCTGGTGAATTAATTACTCGTGCCTTTCGAGCCATGCATACAATCAAAGGTTCTGCCGGGTTTCTATCTCTCAGTGATATCATCACTGTCGCCCATGAGGCTGAAACCGTTCTTGGAAAAGCAAGAGAAACTGGTTCTCTAAAAGAAGAAATGATCTCTGTACTACTCAACATTACACAAGGGATTGAAGATGCGATTGAACAAATGCAAAAAGATCATTGTACCCCAAACCTCAATACTCACGCTCTTACACAACCCTTATACGATACACAAACGCAAAATAGACCGACTCCCTTCCCAAAAGAAGAAAAGGGGCATATGGAAATTTTCCGTCCCAAAAGCACTTCTCTCTCCAGAGAGACGGTAGACATATTGGACGATTTTGTTGATGAAGCTCATGATTTATTAACGAACTATTGCGACCTCCTTCAAATCGGAAAAAATGAGTTTGTAGAACAAGAGCGAGAAGAGGTCTTTCGATATATTCACAACCTGAGAATCAATGCACAAGCAATTGGTCTATCTACTCTAACTGAACTTGCCAAAGCTGGAGAGAATCTCCTAAATCAAGAGACGGGAACAATAAAAGAAGAACATCGCAGTGCTTTGCTATCAATACAAGAAGGGATAAAGCGCATTTTACATAATCTTTCTCAATATCAAAGAGAGGGAAAAGAAAATAATGATGAAATCATCTCACGACTAGAGAATCTAAACGCCTCACAGCCCAAAATAGTAATCCCAACAACACAGCCCTCGACTTCTTCACATCTTCATTCTTTACGTGTGCCTGTACAGAATCTGAATCGGATTATGAATTTATCTACAGAGCTTGTTGTACTAAAAAACAGACTACAATCATTGCTCACTGTTAATCCAACTCTACTTGAACCTCTCTATCAACAGCTAAAAACCATATCAAGAGAACTTCAGCAAGAAATAGAGGTGACGCGCCTTCAGCCCATTGCTCTCGCTTTTCGAAAAGTGCCCAAAATTGTTCGAGAAGCTTCAAAAATCACAAAAAAAAATGTGGAAGTTCTATTCAAAGGAGAGACGCTCGGCCTAGATAAATCACTTCTTGACAAACTCCAAGAACCCATTCTACATCTGGTCAGAAATGCCATCGATCACGGTATAGAAACTCCTGAGATCCGAAAACAAAACAACAAATCAAACACAGGAACAATACGTCTCAATGCACATGTTCAAGGAGGCATGTTCTGTCTAGATATTGAAGATGACGGTGCCGGAATAAACATAGAAGGATTATGCCAAAAAGCTCTTCAAAAAGGAATCATCACCCAAAAACAACTGCAAGAATTTAGCCTGCAACAAAAACACAATATCCTCTTTCAGCCTGGATTATCAAGCAAGAATACAGCGAATGAATTGAGCGGACGAGGAATGGGAATGGATATTGTAAAAAGCAAGATTGAACAATTACGAGGCAGTATACATGTTGAGTCTCAACTTGGTATTGGTACAACCATACTCATTCAAGTTCCTCTTTCTGTTCGTGTCATGCAGACACTCCTGATTCCAAATCCAAGCATTTCAATTCTTATCCCTCAGCTTAGAATTCAAGAGGTGCGAAAGATCGAAGAGTCTAATATCTCTATTTTGGGTCACAAACGGTATTACAACCTAGATGGTATCCTTCTACCGTGTATTTCGTTGTCGAAAGTACTTGACCAAGATGCTGAGAAAACTCAAAAATTAATTATATGTAACCGAGGAAATCAGCTATTCGGAATCGAAGTAGTGAAAGAAAGTGGATTCCAAGAAGTCGTTAGCCATACTGTCCCACTATTTATTCAAGAGACACACCTATATCAAGGAACAACCATACTCGAAAATGGTCATCCAGCACTCATAATCAATCTAGATCACATTTTCGATCAATATGAACTCATTGGATATGAGCAGAGCACCACATCCGTACAAGTAGAAAAAAAACACGCATATGTCATATTTTCCACATCTTGTCTTATGGCTGTATCATTATCTGATATCCTTCATGTCTCAAAATTCTCTAACGGAAATATCTCTCAGTGTTCTGGATGGGATGTTTTTCGCTATGGAGAAGACTCATATCCACTTATTACCCCTTCCAAAGTAATTTCTTCGAAGCAGCCCCTATTATACACACATAAATATGTGCTTCTTTTTTCCGACAAAAATACTTTTGGAATCCCTGTTTCATCCATTCAAGGAATTTTCCGTACCACACAAGACCTACACACGACAATGAAGAGAAAGGGGGTTCTTGGAACGATAAGGTATCGTGATAAAGATGTAGAAGTGATCGACACCCAACCATTTTACACATTCATACGTAGTACTCATGTCTCAGTATAGCCTTCTCTCTATCCCACCCTATCAGTTTTTGATTCCTTTACGAGAACTCAAAGAAGTACTCCCCATGCCACATATTAGCCCTGTCCCTAAATCTCCTCCTTATGTGCTGGGTTTATTCCCCATTCGCGGAGAATTATGTACTCTTCTTTGCCTTCCCACTCTCCTCAACTTTACAAAGAATCTCAGAACTTCTTCCAAAGCAATCATTCTTGATCACAGAATTGGACTCTTCGCAATAGAAGTGGTGGAAGCCGATATCATATCTTTTCCAGATCGTCCAAAAGCCCCTCCTTTGAATCTTCCCTTCTCACAATGGATATCTGGAATATTTTCAACACAAAAAGGAGATTTCTTTATTCTCAACTTTACTCCCTTGCAAGATATCCTTGCGTCATGACGTCTGTACTCATTATCGACGACTCCGCATTCACATGCAAAGTTCTTCGGAGAATCATCTCCAAATATTCTCAGTTCAGTATCGTAGCTGAAGCAAGGAATGGATATGAAGGGCTAAAGAAAATTCAAGAACACCAACCCGAGATCGTGATTCTTGATGTTGAGATGCCTTTAATGACAGGCCTTGAACTTCTAAAAGAAGTAAAAAAACAACAATATCGTCCTCGATTTTTACTCTTTAGCGCGCATACAAAAAAGCACGCCCAAATCACAATCGACTGTCTTCTTGCCGGCGGTAGTGATTATATCTGCAAGCCTCAATTCGACCCTTCACTAAAAACTCTTCATGAAGAATTGATCAGTAAATTAACAAACTTATGTAGTCCTTCCCCTATTGCTTCTCTTTCCTATCCAATCACGACAAACACATTACCTCCAAAGCTCATTTGTATTGCTACATCCACAGGAGGCCCCGATACATTAAAAAACCTATTCTCCAACCTCAAACCTAATTTTTCTATTCCCATTTTGATCGTCCAACATATGCCTCCAATCTTCACAAGTCTGCTCTCTCAAACCCTTTCTCGACAGACGAACCACACGATTATAGAAGCAAAAGATCAAGGAAAGATCTGTACAAATAGCATTATCATAGCAAAAGGAGGAACACATCTCATCGTGAAACAGCAACAACAATATGTGTATCAATCAGTAGAGACTCCTCCAGTTCATGGACTTCGACCAGCCGCTGATCTACTTTTCTCTTCCGCTGCCACCTGTGC
>NYTD01000163.1 GCA_002683315.1 Deltaproteobacteria bacterium
ATGAGTAATATGATTTTTCATCACCTATTTCATCGTCAATAATCATTCCATACTCATTTATTTTAGGACCTGTTTTGCTATGAATAGAAGAAGTCCAATCGCACATATTCCCACTCATCCCTCTCACTCCATATGGACTAACATCAATCGGATACGTATCGATCACTGCAGGTATTGGACGACCTCTTGCTGCTTCTCGAACACACGCCCATGAAGGTTCAAAATAAAACCCCCAAGGAAAGGTTCTTCCATCTACACCCCGTGCAGACTTTTCCCATTCAAATTCTCTAGGTAATCGCCAAGGAAGACCTTCTTTTTGTGCTAGAAATTCTGCGTAACAATGCGCCTTTTTCCAGTCAATAAAACATACAGGGTACTCTTCTTCCCAAATATCACCATCTGCATCAGCACATAGATAATAGCCTCTATCTTCTTCATATCCATAGATCATTGGCCCCAGTTCCCCTGCTTTTCCCGATCGTTCTCGAGGAACCATATCCAAAGAGAATTCAAAGTCTCCCCTCTCCACAAGTTTGTTCAAAAAAAAGAGATAATCACGGTTGGTTACAGGATACTTCTTTACGACAAAGGAATTGATCCAACACTTCCTTCTTGGTAGTGCAGAAGCACTTTGAGAATCTCCTCCCATAATAAACCATGAACCGGGAACATAGCAATCTTCCTCTCTCAAAAATCCTTGTTTCAATAGCCGGATCGGATCTCCATTTTGCGGATTTCGGCTATCCCACACATCAGACCTCTCTAAAAAAACAGGATATCTGATGGTTTTAAAACCATCCTTGGAAAGAGTAAGCATGTATGAACCATGCTCCAAACGAATCCTCTGTAACGGAGTCAACCCCAGTGAAACCTTCTCCCCCAAAACCAAACGCCGAGAGACCTCTTTATACTTTTGCAGATGAACATGCACGCCTTTTTGCAATATGTGTAGCTCTAGATAGGCATCTCCTTTTAGATAGTTTTGAAAAGAAGACACATGTTGTACAGGAATTGATGACATATGCTTTTGAATTCTTCGTTCATAGAGCCGAATAGAAGAAGCATCTCGCTGTCTCTCCGCGGTTTTATGCTCATGAATATAGTGGTCTATCAATCCCAAGTGTGCTTGAATCATATCAGGCTTATGAACCAAGGCACCAAGCAACAATTCTTCTCGTAATGATTTTTGCAGTAACGATTCTTGCTGCAGCTGCTGTACTTCATCCTCCAACGACCATAATTCTTTTTTTTCTTCTTGTGATGCATATGTTGGTGTCGCTGTTCTAAGATCGTCAAGAATGATCTTTCTTCCTCTCGCCTTTTCTACATACATCTCTTCTCGTTCTTTCGTTTCTGCAGCTTTTCGAACCAGATGCATACCTCTTTCATGTGCTTTGATACCGTCAAGCCAACCTTCTACTTCAACCTCACATTTATGAGCAGAAGCGTACCGTTCTTCTTTTTCCATAGCCAATGCCTTCAAGCAAATCCCAACAATATCGAGATCCAACCATGGAGCAGCGACCATATTGATTTTTTGTACCTGTGCGCCTGCCATTCTTTTCGTAATGATACTCATCCCATCGGGGCCAATAAATGGTGGAGAACCAGTGATTATTTCATATAAAAGCGCACCCAACGAAAAGACATCACTCCTCTCATCCAATACTTCTGCGCTCAATTGCTCTGGTGACATATACGATGGTGTACCTTCAATAGAATCTCTTTTCATTTTGTGAATACGAAAATTTAGGGATAGACCCCAGTCTACAACAAGAACCTCTGAAAAGGAGCCAATCATCACATTAGAAGGTTTCAAATCACGATGTATGACGCCTTTATGATGAGCATAGCCCACAGCGGAACATATACATCGAAAAATATCGATAAGACGCCGAAAACGAAATGTTAACGTCTCTACATCCGTTCCGAACTCTTTATCTTGATGAAATTGTGACAACATCTCTGAAAAAGGCCTACCCTCGACTTCCCTCATGACAAAATACGGACGCCCATCACTCATATATCCAAATCGATGGATAGGTGGTATATTGGGATGTTGTAACTGGGCAAGGATTCTCGCCTCATGTTGGAACCGTTGAACATGAAACTCGTTATTCATCAAGCGCTCATGCAAAATCTTCATCGCAAGATGACAGTGTAAATCTTGATCTAAGACACGTCGAACTTCTCCCATTCCTCCCAACCCAAGTAAGGACTCATCCAAAAAACCATCCAGTTCTCTTTGTTGTCTTTTGAGAACCTTCTCTTCCTCTTGTTCGATAACAATGGTCTCATCACTACCGATTAGTTGGAATATATGTTCGGGCTCTTGGAATGAATACTGATGACACAACATATATATCTGCTCTTGAAGAAGAATCTTGTCAGAGAAGCATTCACGAATAACGTTAAGAATATCACGTAAAAAATGTTCTGAAAGAGCTTTTTCTTGAAAAAAATCTATAATCTTTGTATTCACTTTTTGATTCCTCTAAAAATCCGTTAAATTAATATTGTACAAGAGCACAAAATGCAAAGCAAGGACAAGCGAGCATATCATAGACTAGTGTTCTGCACATTCAAGAGAAAGATTCCACGTTGTCTTTCTTCAAAAATCTACAATCTTTGTGTCCATTTCTTGACGCCGGTAAAAGTCGTTGGATAACTACTTCATTCATTTTCAATAGTTGTATCGCACACAAAATATTTGTCATTCAATAAACTTTGACAGCCCACCTTCTATTTTTTAAATAGAACATCGGATTTCATTATGCACTTCTTTTTCCTACTTTTCCTCTCATGCGAAGACAGCTCCAACGCAAGAGAGTATGAAAAAAAAAGCAAACCAACCAAAGCCTTATTGGTCGGACAAACCCTAGTTAAAAAAGGAGATGTAGCCAAATATCTAGAATTAACGGGAACAATAGAAGGAATTACACAAGCTGCTATTATTCCTCCATCCACGGGGACACTTGTTGATCTTTATGTCCAAGAAGGAAGTTCCGTGCATAAAGATCAGCCCCTAGCTCAGCTCCAAAACCATAATATCGAAGCCAGCGCCCAGCGAGCCTCACTTGACTATCAAAAATCACGCGCTGAATTTGCACGCATAGAAAGTTTATATAAAAAAGGTGCCATTGCTGAAAGAGAATATCGTGAAAGTCGGTCTGCTCTGGATATCGCTCAAATCGGAAATAGAGAAGCACAAAAGACCAAAGCACAAAATACGATCAAAAGTCCCATATCCGGTACCGTTACCACCATCTCTGCTCGGGAAGGAGAAGTCGTTGGATCCGCCCCTCTTCTCACGATTATCGATTTACATAAATTGAGACTGACAGCTATGGTTCCAGAGAAAGAACTCAGCTACATCAAGCTAGGACAAGCTGCGACCATTATTTCCGCATACGACGAAAAGATGACTTCAAAAGGAAAAATCGAGTACATTAGTCCGGTTGTTGAAAGCACCTCTGGAAGCATCAAAATATTTATTGATCTCGAAGAAAATCAAAATACACTGCGTGCTGGTCAATTCGTGCGAGCCCGCATTAAAGTTGATGAACGAATTGACACACCTACAATTCCCAAAGAAGCTCTCTTGTATCGCGACGGTCAGGCCATTGTATATACATACACCGAAAAGCCAGATGAAGAAGGTAAAGAAGAAGATATAGACCAAGAAAAACATTCCTACGATTTGGTCGCAAAAGCTGTAGATGTCCAGGTTGGCTATAGCGATGAAAAACAAGTAGAAATCCTTAATGGAGTTGTACTTGGAGATCCAATCATCACCATCGGAAATACAGCTCTGAAAGATGGGAGTCTCATCTTACTTGAAGAGCCCACAGAAAAGAAAAACCCTTCAAAAGAAGGAGAATAATCATGAGATGGGTTGTAGATCGCCCTGTAGCGACTTGGATGATCACCATCGCTTTGTTTGTTTTTGGGATTGTAAGCTACCATCGACTCCCAATCAACCTTATGCCAAGCTTAAGTTATCCAACCATCACTGTCCGAACAGAAGCGGAAGGATACGCACCAGAAGAAGTTGAAGAGCAGATCTCACGAAAACTTGAAGAGGCTGTAGCCACCACACAAGGGTTATCTCATATTGAAAGTCGATCTCGAGCAGGAATGTCTGAAATACTGCTTTCATTTCGATGGGACAGTAATTTGGATCAGTCTATTCAGGACGTTCGCGAAAGAATGCAGCGCGTATTCCTTCCAGAAGAGATCAATCGCCCCTTGCTGCTTCGATATGACCCATCAGCGGATCCTATTGTACGTTTGGCTATAGCTGGAACAGGAAGCAATACTCAGCTCAGAAATTTTTGCGAAAACATCATAAAACAAGAGTTAGAGGCTATCGATGGAATAGCCGCAGTACAGATTCGAGGTGGAACAGAACGGGAGATTCATATTTCTGTGCGCGAAGATTGGCTGATCGCCAAAGGCATCACGATTGATACGATCTCTCAAACGCTCTCTTCTGAAAATATTAATATGCCGGCAGGATCCATCCTTGAAGGAGACCGAGAGTACTTGGTTCGAACCCTAAATGCATTTTCAACCATTGAGGAGCTAGAAGCATTAACCATTACCAAGCCAGATGGAACAAGGATTCCCTTATCAGAACTCGCAGAGATCCAATATGGAAACAAAGAGCGCTCCGTTCTCAGTCGACTCAATGCACAAGAAGCTGTGGAACTTGAAATTTATAAAACGGCTGACTCTAATATCGTCCAGGTAACCGATCTACTTCGTCAAGAGCTCTTTTCGGGAGAAGACGCATTGAATGATCGTCTACCAGAGGGGAGCGAATTGAGCGTTCTGGAAGATCAAGCGTCCTTTGTTGAGGCCTCCATCGAAAACCTCAAAAATACCGCTCTCATAGGAGCAATCTGCGCAATATCTATCCTTTTTATATTTTTGAGAAATTTTCGTTCTACTGCTGTCATTGGAGCAGCCATTCCTTTGAGTATTGTGGTTACATTTGCTCCCATGTACATATCCGGCGTCTCGCTGAATCTCATGAGTCTGGGAGGACTGGCTTTGGGTATTGGTATGCTCGTAGACAATGCAGTTGTTGTACTAGAAAATATCCAAGTTCGACTCGACAAAGGAGAATCTCAAAAGGATGCAGCTGCAAATGGAAGTGCAGAAGTAGCCATGGCTGTCAGCGCAAGTACGCTAACGACCATCAGCGTTTTTCTTCCTATTTCCTTTGTCGATGGTATTGCAGGACAGATCTTTACGGATTTATCTTTGGCGGTTGTTTTTTCGTTAATCGCATCTTTAATTGTCGCACTTTTCTTTGTTCCCATGTTGGCTGCTTCTTCAGTTTCACTTCCCAATACGATACAAAAACCTACACTAAAAGGTAGATTTACATCATGGGGAGAGTGTAAAGAACGATTCCAATCCCAAAAAGGGCCAAAAAGATGGCTCGGACTTGCGTGGAATATACCTTATCTTCTCTTTTTCTTGTTTTTTGAGCTAATCTCTACACTATTTGTAGGTATATTCGTCTATTCAGCAAAGATTCTGTATGCTATTTTGAGCAGAATCATACCCGTCATCTCTGTGTTGCTGATGAACACAGCCAACACAATCTATTCTATATATACTCGGTTTGAAGAAAGTTATAAAAATAGCTTATCTCCACTCATCACAAGACCAGGACTCATTCTCGGCTCTGCTATGATTTTACTCATCATTAGCCTTCAATTTGGTACGAAACTGAGTCAAACACTCATCCCCGACATACATCAAGGAAGAATCTTTGTCGATGCTGAACTTCCAATTGGTACTCCTCTTGGAAAAACAGCTTCTATGAGTAAAAAATTAGAGGAGCTATTTTCTCAAGATCCCGATGTAGACTATGTGCATGCCATTATCGGAGCAGATGCTGCAGATGATCGTTCTGGAGTGGGTGAACACTCCGTACGCTATCTCATAGGATTACGCCCAAGTTCCAATGCCAAAGAACAAGAGGGAATATTGAACGCAAGACTCCGCAGTCTTTTGTCTGAACAACAAGACTTTTCCAATATTCAATTCTCAAGGCCCTCTCTCTTTCAATTCCAAACCCCTTTCGAGTTAATTATCTTTGAAGATAATCTACAAGAACTCATCTCACTATCTGATGGGGCAAAGCGCAAGCTAGATGAGCTCAATATTTTTACAGACCTACAAAGCTCTCTTTCTGAGGGATACCCAGAATTACAAATTGAATACAACAGAGAAAAATTGAAAAGCTTAGGTTTGCGATCAGCACAAGTCGCACAAACCGTGCGTAAGAAAATCCAAGGAGAAAAGGCGACCAGTATTTCCACTATTGAAGACCGTGTCGACCTTGTCGTTCGATTAAAAGAAGATGACAGAAGGAGCTCTCGACAACTCGCACAACTCAACGTGAATCCAAACGTCTTTCCCGAGATTCCTCTTTCTACAGTCTCCACCATAACTGAAAAAAAGGGCCCTTCAGAAATACGAAGAATCGATCAAAAACGTTCTGTTGTGATCAGCGCCAATATCAAAGGATTTGATTTAATTGGTCCTACAAAAGCCATAGAGAAATCTTTCTCGCAGTGGGATAACTGGGAAATTTCTGGTCAAAGCCAGGAAATGACGAAATCATCGCAATCTATGATATTTGCAATCGCACTTGCTATATTTTTGGTCTATGTCATTATGGCCAGTACATTCGAACATATCGTACATCCTCTCGTAATCCTCTTTACTGTTCCGCTTGCTATTATTGGTGTTTTGGTCAGTCTATGGATTTTTTCGGTTCCTCTTAGTATTGTTGTATTCATCGGACTAATCGTACTAGCAGGCGTTGTTGTCAATAATGCTATCGTCTTGGTCGATACCATCAATCGAAAAAGATCACAGGGGGAGTCGGTTCAAGAGGCGACTCTCAACTCATCTTCACTTCGATTACGTCCCATCCTCATCACCACCCTAACTACAGCTCTTGGACTACTTCCTCTCGCATTTGGTTTTGGGGAAGGTGCAGAAATACAACAGCCTCTGGCTTTGACCATTATCGCTGGACTTCTGTCTTCTACGGCCCTCACCTTACTGGTTATTCCCTCTGTATACCTTTTGTTCACAACAGATCGGCAGCAATCATGAACTGGCTCTCTCGATTTTCTGTCGAACGTCCCATCAGCACCTTGATGCTTTTTTTAGCGATTCTCGTCTTGGGACTTGTATCTTGGAGACAAATTCCACTGGAATTCTTACCAGGTTCATTTACAGGAAGCTCATTGTATCTTTTTATCCCGTACAGTGATGCACAACCTCGGGAAACAGAAGAAAAAGTCACCATCCCAACAGAAGATGCACTTAGCGATATCCAAGGACTAAGTGAGATGAGATCACGATCTCGAACAGGAGCAACTTCGTTCAATCTATCTTTCCATCGGTCTACAGATATGAATGGGGCATACAACGACATTGTCGATCGCATGGAGCGCATCCTTCCCACTCTTCCCGAAGAAGTCAAAGAGTATTACATCTACAAATGGGACGCCTCGGATACACCCATCATGTGGGTCGGTGTCGGTATAGAAGGAACTCCCGAAGAACGATATGAGTTGCTCTATAATGTCATAAACAAAAAAATATCTCGTATTCCTGGTGTGGGACAAGTCGATGCATGGGGGCCTGATCCGAAAGCCGTATTTATTGATTTCTCTCGTGATGCTCTGATGAGACACAGTATCAGTCAATATCAGATCATTCAGGATCTGCGCTCTGAAAACTTTCAACTTCCCAGTGGCCGCATCAACGAAGATGGTACAATGCGCTATCTGAGAAGCTTTGCTCGTGTAGAAGGGATTGAGAGTATTCAAGATTTCCCAATTCGAGACAACCTTGCCCTATCCGATGTTGCTGATGTTCGTTACCGTCTTTCTATGTCTGCAGAGATCTCCAGAATACAGGGAAAAGATGGTGCAGGATTAAGTATTCGAAAAGAATCAGATGCCAATACTATCGAAACCACAACAGCTGTCAAGGAAGCCTTTGAAGAGCTCAAGAAAAAACATCCGGTCGACTTCTTTCCTTTTTTCGATCAAGGATCGATCATCTCAAGTTCTTTGGACAATCTCAAAGAAGCAGCATTTACCGGTGGACTGTTCGCCATCATAATCCTCTACTTATTCCTTCGGAATATATCGATGACGCTCATTATAGCAGGATGCATTCCTTTTACGTTGTTGTTCAGTGTTGGGATTATGTTTATGAACGGTGGAACACTCAACATTCTCAGTCTGATGGGACTGATGCTATCTGTTGGTATGGTTGTTGATAATGCCATTGTAATTGTCGAATCCATCTATGCTCGTCGTTTGGCGGGACAAGAAGTTCGATTTGCAGCAATAGAAGGAAGCAAAGAAGTTGGACTTGCCATCACCTTGTCGACCTTGACCACTGTGGCTGTATTTTTTCCTCTTCTTGTGATGAGCCAAGATGGTTCTTATACCTTCTTCTTAAAAGAGATCGGTTTTCCTATCGTTGTTGCATTAATCGCGAGCTTACTCGCTGCACTTCTTTTCACTCCATTGAGTACCACATTTCTCAAGCCGCAATCACTCAAAACACCTCGATGGATCACATGGACAGGACATATATATAAACGCACTCTTACCAAGATTTTGCGTAATCGAAGAGACGCTATCTTTGGTTTATTTCTAATTATGCTCCTCACACTTACACTTCCGGTACAAACGGTAGGCTGTGTTGATGAAGGCGGAGGAAAAATACGTGACTTTGAAATTTCTTTTGAGGTCCCGCCACAATTTGACTACTACCAGCGTCTGGATATCGTCAAAAAATTTGAAGCGTATATAACCGACCATACAGAAGACTGGGACGTCAAGTTTTATGTATGCCGACTTGGAAGCACCAGAAATAGTGGAGACTGTGATGTCTATCTTAAGGAAGATAGTACGATCCCACAAGAATACATATTGGACAATGCTAAAAATTCTCTACCGATCCTAAAAGGAGTTCGTACATCCATTGGATGGGATGGTTCTGGAGATAGACAAAGTTCATTTTCTCTAATCATTCACGGAGAACGCACATCAACTCTTGAGAATCTAGCCGAAAGCATTATTCCGCTGGTCGAAAATATCGATGGCGTTATCAGTGTAGAATCAGAACTTGAAGATGATGACAGACCCGAAATTCAACTGGTTCTTGATCGAGAAGCATTGAGTAGATATGGTATATCGGCACAAAATGTGGCATGGACCGTCGCAAGTGCACTTCGTTCAAATCCCCTCCAAAAGCAGACCATTGACGACAACGAAGTGGATGTCGTTGCTCGATTCCAATACCAAGACCGATCAGATCTGAAAGTCCTTCTCAATTTTCCGGTTATATCGCCAACGAATCAAAACACTGTTCCACTCTCTCAGTTGGTTCGTGTCAACAACGCTCCTACTTTGGGAAGTATACGCAGAACCAACCGCAAAACTTCTTTTCCTCTAACGATTAATATCTCTCCTGATTTTGAGAAAAGAGACATTCGAACCAAAACCAACAACCTTATGC
>NYTD01000164.1 GCA_002683315.1 Deltaproteobacteria bacterium
AAAGGAACGACTTCGAGATTCTCTAAATGCACATATTGCCAGATATCAAGCTCGGTCCAGTTTGAAAGAGGGAAGACACGAATGCTCTCTCCTGGATTTATTTTGGCATTATATAGATTCCATAGCTCGGGACGTTGATTTTTGGGATCCCATTGATGTTTTGCATCTCGAAACGAGTAGATTCTCTCTTTGGCTCTTGACTTTTCTTCTTCTCGTCGTGCTCCACCGAATGCCGCATCGTATCCACCGATATTCAGTGCTTGTTTAAGGCCCTGTGTTTTCATGATATCTGTATATTTACTCGAACCATGATCGAAGGGATTGATGTTTTTGGATTTTCCGTCTTGGTTGATGTGGACGCGTAGCGAAAATGCAGGATCTTGTGCAAATTTGTCTCGAAACGCATACATCTCTCGAAATTTAAATGTAGTATCGACATGCTGAAAAGGGAAGGGGACTCGAGCAGGATAGAAAGCTTTTCGAGCGAGGTGTGCCATAACAGTAGAGTCTTTTCCTATCGAGTAGAGCATTACAGGGTTACGAAACTCTGCAGCAACTTCTCGAATGATGTGAATACTTTCTGCTTCAAGGCAACGAAGGTGAGATAGTGTACGCATGATTTTCCTCAAAAGGATTCAATAAGTGGTCTTTTAACATCTTTTCCATCAGGTTGGGATTGATATACGGCATGAAGTTTTGATTCTCAAGAACAAAATGATATTCAAATGGACCAATCGATTACAGGTAGGCCATGTTGAGCGAGGTGTCGGTTGCAGCGAGAAAATGGTTTTGAACCGAAAAAACCACGTTCAGCCGAATAAGGAGATGGATGTGAAGATGTTATAATATAATGTTTTCTTGCATTGATCAGAGATCTTTTTTGTTTTGCTTTGCTCCCCCATAAGATAAATACAATCTGATCTTTTTGTGTACTTAGTGTTTGGATAACAGCATCTGTAAATTGCTCCCATCCTCTTTCTTTATGGCTGTTGGGTTCACGGTGTCGAACAGTTAATACCGTGTTGAGCATAAATACTCCCTGTTGTGTCCATGGAGTTAAGTTTCCTGTCTGGGGGATGGCTAAACCGAGATCATTTTGTCTTTCGATAAAGATATTTCGCAAAGAAGGAGGAATCGCGATTCCATCAGGAACGGAAAAAGACAAGCCATGTGCTTGTCCATATCCATGATATGGATCTTGACCCAGAATCAAGACACGGACTTTATCGAATGGAGTATGGTTAAAGGCTGCAAAGATCTGATTCCCACGAGGATAAATGATCTTTGACTTCATTTCCTCGACTAAAAAAGATCGAAGACTTTGCATGAAAGGTTGTTGAAATGTCCCATATAAAACATTGAGCCACGAATCATGTATTTGTGGCTTCTTGCTCATTCCTCAAGTTTATATGTAAATTGACTATTCCCAATCATGAATGTGTCTCCATTGCTGAGAATATGGTCTCCTTTTATCTTTGCTCCATGTACTTTCACAGATGCAAAGGCACCGGTTTTTTTGAGGATGTGATCACTTCCATTCCAGTGCGTTTCTGCTGCAACACCCCCTGTGAACCAACCTTGGACTGGGATCTGAGCATTTTTTCCAAAGCTGATGATTTTATCGCCAGGTGTCCAAGAGTTTGTATCAGATACGATGCGCGCATTACGGACTTTATTGCTGCTATGCAGCATCTTTTTGACCATCTTAGGAGACATTTGGAATGTAGCATCTGTTCGGTTTCCTCCCGTAGTCCTCGCGTATGGAGGATATTCATCCAATGCTTTTCCCTCAAAAAACTGCTCCATTGGGTTTAGTTGGTCTGGGAAAAAGATAATGGTGAATTTAGAGAGTTGGATCTCATCTTTCAGTGCGAGTTCATGTTTTGTTCGCGGTTTCTTGTTGATTAGCATATTCTTCTGACCACTCACATCTTCAATGAAGTAGCTATCTTGCAAAGAATAAACCTTAGCATGTTCTTTAGATATGGTGATATGGGGAAGGAGGAGATCACAACTTTGACCTCTACCAATAAAGAAAGACTGTTTTGTGGTGCTGAAGGCTCTATCGGTTTGTCCAGCTTCTCTAATAATCATTGTAGGCATAGATTCTCACAACATATATCATAAAATTACAGGGACTATTTATGAGTGAAAACAGGATTTTGCAACAATTTGTGATTTGCTTTGTATTTTTTTCAGCAAAATTTGATTGATTGATTAAAAGAAGACCTGTCAACGAAGCAAGATTTGATTCATTTGTTGTATTATGAAGATATGTCTCTATATCGAAAATATCTGGCTACAGATTTGTGCTTATGTTTGATCTTTTAATTATTTTGTTACCGACAGCTCGCCCATAGTAAATACGAACATGAAAAATTATTTGAAATCCTTCCATTTTTTTCAAGAGAACATAGTGACATGGATTTCTTTTTTTGTTTTGAGTTTTCTACTTGAAGTCCTGAGTCTAGGTCTTCTCTCTTTTTCTATTCTCCGAGAGACCAAAAGGGCGTGGATTGCTAAGGATAATCCGAATATTTCGGTTGTATGGAAAGAAATCCCTTGGGAAACAGATATTGCTGCATGGGGGTGGAATTTGGGTATTCGGAGTGCCTTCCGAATTTCATGTGTCCTATTTCTTTGGCCTGTATATAGCACAGCAAGTGGTTTATGGGGTTGGGTACCTATTTTAGGGTTTTTCGCATATCTCGTATTCCTTCTTTTGATTATTGTTTTTTTTGCGCTTGAATCTTTATTGACGCATTGGCTTCATTTTCTTCATATTGATGGATACAGCAATCCAAAAGAGGCGTGGAAGGTCAATTGGGCATATGTGAAAAAAATGTCTCGTGATGTTTCAGAATTTTGTTTTGTAGAAAATTGTTTGCACATCCCATTTTTATTTTCTTGTGTAATGCCAGCCGTGATTTCAAGACCGATCATTTTGATGGCGCGCATGATGGCGTATGAACAAGAGAGAGAGCACATTTATGCTATTGCAAAGCAAGAGGGAATAGAGCGTGTATGATTGGATTCTCTATTGCGCTTACAAGGTTGGTCTAAGTAGCTTCCAGCAATTGAGGAAATTTTGGCCCATGATTTTTTTTATACGTGTGTGGGACCATTTTTTATCAAGCATTCTTTGAACGAGAATGGGATAGTCACTACCTGTTGATACTTCAAGTGGTGGAGAGATTAAGCCGTCGAAGTCAGAGCCCAAAGCGACAGCATCTTCTCCTGCTACATTAATGGCATGTTCAATATGCTCAATGATCATATTTGCATCTTTGGGACCACCTCTTCTTTTTAGGAAGTTGGCGGCAAAGATAATACCGATCACACCTCCACGATCAGCAATAGCCTTTAGTTGTTTATCGTCAAGATTTCTCCAGTGTTTTCGAGCGCCACAGACTCCTGTATGGGTGTCTATGGGAGGGAGGTGAGATGAATGAACATCAAGGGCATCCCAAAAGCCTTTGGGATGAATGTGTGCAAGATCGACAAATATTTTTTCCTCATTTAGTTGTGCGACAAAGTCTTTTCCTTTTGGGGTAAGTCCTTTATTAGGGCGAAACCAATGTGTGGGTGTAGAAGATGTACCAAAACAAGAATGAGTAAGATGAATCAGTGTGATACGTGTGACGAGCTTATTTGTGATTTGAGCAGGACAAGCAGCTTCTATAGCATTTCCTCCTTGGATACTTAGCATACACGCTTGTGCTCCTTGACTCTTTGCTTTGTGGTATTCTTCTACCGAACGAGCGAGCATCAATTGACCATTGGACTCTTCTATGATTTTGTGGATCTGAGTGATGTTTTTGTTGAATATGTTCCATCGACTTTTTGCGGATCGAAATGGGTTGGTGGTAATAGACCACATGGCTCCTGTTACAGAGCTATCTTGCATACGAGGTAGATCAAGATGCCCAAAGAAATGACGTCCAAAAAGCCAAGGTTTATTTCGTTTTAGAGGGTTGTAGCCCCATATTCTATTGGGAATCAGTGTGTCAATATGTAGGTCAATAAGGTCAGATTCTTGGCAAAGGAGCCAGGCTTCTTTTGTGTATCCTTTATCTTTCAAAACAGGTTTGTTGGCGAGAGACATTGGTTTGCGCTAGATGTTAGGAGGTTATCATAGTATATTGTATCACAAAGGAGCATGACATGTTGGAGAGAGAGGCAACGATTGCACGTGTAGCACAAGTTGCCATCAGTGCAATGAATGGAAAATGTCTGGTTGTTAATGATTGGGCTCATCAAATTCATGTCCCACAAGCAGATCGATGGAATCGATTTGCCTTTCAGCGGAAGGCTACATCGATGTGGCCACAAGGAGAGTATGATCATATATTGATTCGTGTACATATTGAGAAGACTGCAATGGAAATGTTGGTTCACGCTTCTTTACAATGCCTTCATCCACAAGGAACATTATGGATTGTTGGCGGGAATGATGAAGGGGTGAAAAGTCTGCCCAATCGTTTGCAAGCCCTTATACCAGAAATGGAAACGGTCGATATTCGTAAACGTTGTCGTGTTCTTCGTGCAAAGAAGCCTCTATTTCCTCTAGAACTTCGCGCTGGTTTAGAAGATTGGTGGAAAACGGAGCATTTTTTAGAAAGAGATTGGAAAAGTCTTCCCGGATGCTTTGCGAAAGGGAAGCTTGATGTTGGGACAGAGCTCCTACTTAAAGTCTTACCAAAGTGTAAAGCCAACCGTAGAGTTCTTGATTATGCATGTGGAATTGGAGTGATATCTCAACAGGTTCGAGCCAATTTTCCTGAGGTGGCGATTGATGGACTTGATTTTGACCTATATGCGGTAGAAAGTGCGCGAAAAAATGTTCCAGATGCATCATTCTTCGTTTCAGATGGATGGTCTAATCTGCCCAATGATCGGCGATATGACTTAATCGTCAGTAACCCACCGCTTCATCGAGGCAAATCAGAGGATAAAACAGCCCTTCTTGCTCTTATTTCAGAGTCCAAAAAAAGACTGTATCGACAAGGCTCTTTGGTTTTGGTCGTACGTCGCCAGCTTCCTGTACAACGCATGCTTTCAGAGTCTTTTCATCGAGTTGAACTGTGTGAAAAAACGAACCATTTTTGGGTGTGGAAGGCCAAGCCATGAGGATTGACAGAATTATTGCACAAAGAGGAGAATACTCTCGTAAGATCGCGATGAAAATGGTGCGCAGAGGAAGGGTGGAAGTAGAAGGTGTTTCTTGCACTGATCCAAAATCTCATTTTCCAGAAAACGCACATGTATGTATTGATGGATATGAACTTCCACAAAGAGTTCGGGTCTATGTATATCACAAGCCTCCAGGTGTCTTAAGTACCTCTTTTGATTCTATGGGTAGGCCTTGTGTTGGAGATCTTCTTCCCATTCATCATCATCTTGTTGGTCGTTTGGATATGGAGACGAGAGGATTGTTGCTTCTCTCCATGGATGGTCATCTAACTCAAGCTTTGCTACATCCCAAAAGAGAGGTAGAACGAGAATATTGCGCTTGGGTCGAGGGTGACCCTGATATAGACTTGATTGAGACATTACGCAATGGAGTGGAGACGAGTTTGGGACTGGCAAAAGCAAAGGTGTTATCGATAGAAGGGAATTGTGTGCGATTGGTCGTAACGGAAGGACGGAATCGTATTGTACGTAGAATGCTTCATAATGCGGGTCATTCTGTATTGGATCTTATGCGTGTTCGTTTTGGACCGATAGAATTGGGAGATATTGAAGAAGGAATGATGCGAGCCATCACAGCAACCCAAGAAGATATTTTGAATGCGTTTATACATGGATTACGCGCAGTTAAGCAACCCATTTCAAAAAAGGAGAAATGATTATGACAACATTGAAAGGAAAGACATTATTTATCACAGGAGGAAGTCGTGGAATCGGTCGTGCAATCGCTTTGCGTGTTGCAGCTGATGGGGGAAATGTTGTTATTGCAGCCAAAACAGCAGAACCGCATCCTAAGTTACCTGGAACCATTTATTCGGTCGCAAAAGAAGTAGAAGAGGCAGGAGGAAAGGCTCTTCCTTGTGTAGTAGATATTCGTAAAGAAGAATTGGTGAAAAATGCTGTACAAGCTGCGATCGATACGTTTGGTGGGATCGATATTTTGGTGAACAACGCATCTGCGATTCAGCTCACGGGAACCTTGAGAACTACGATGAAACGCTATGACCTTATGCATCAGGTGAATGCCCGTGGTACATTCTTGTGCTCTCAAGCCTGTTTGCCACATCTTCTAAAAGCGGAGAATCCACATATTCTCAACTTGTCTCCTCCTCTAAATATGGAAGAGCGTTGGTTTGCGGGTAATGTAGCGTATACGATGGCCAAATTTGGTATGAGTATGTGTGTTTTGGGTATGGCGGGTGAGTTTCGCAAGAAGGGTGTGGCGGTCAATGCATTGTGGCCGAAGACGACAATAGCTACCGCAGCTATTCGTAATGTGGTTGGAGGCGATGCTATGATGAAAACCTCACGAAAACCTTCTATTATAGCAGATGCAGCACATGCGATCTTTTGTCAACCTTCCCGTTCATGTACAGGAAACTTCTTCATTGATGAAGATGTGCTTCGTGATGCAGGCGTAACAGATATGGATCAATACGCTGTTACGCCAGGCGGTCCTCTTACTCCTGATTTCTTTATTTAATTATACAACTTGGACCGATGCTCATGCTCTTCTTATTAACCTCATGTCTCATTCGTCCTACAGTTCTTGAACCAGCACCGAAGGAGCTTCAATCGAAGCTCAAATCGGTGAATTGGGATGTTGTAGAAAAAGAGGCAACTGAGATTCTTGTAGAGTATATTCAAACAGATACAACGAATCCTCCAGGCAATGAAATTGCGGGGGCAGAGTATTTATCATCGGTACTTGCCAAAGAAGGGATTGAATCAAAGATTGTTCTCTCTTCGGAAGGTAGAGGGAATCTGATAGCGCGTCTATCGGGCTCAGGAGAAGAGAGACCGTTGTGTCTGTTGTCTCATATTGATACTGTGACGTATGAGGCTGAAAAATGGACCCATCCACCTCTTTCTGGTCATGTAGATGAGCAAGGATTTATTTGGGGGAGAGGTGCATTAGACATGAAAAGTATGGGCGTCATGGAATTGATGTCGATGCTTTTATTAAAACGAAACAACATCTCTTTGGATCGAGATATTATTCTGCTTGCTGTGGCCGACGAAGAAGATGGCGGGACTGGAATGCAATATCTGACCGAGCACCATTGGGACGAATTGAATTGTGGAACCTTGATCAATGAAGGAGGATTGGGGCTAGAAGATGCGATTTTCCCTGGTCAGAACATGTATCCTATCTCCGTAGGAGAAAAAGGAAATGTATGGCTGAGAATGATTGCTGAAGGTAATTCTGGTCATGGTTCTACTCCTCGTCGCAATGAGGCAAGTGAAAAACTGCTTCGAGCCTTAGAGAAAATTCAAGCGATACCTGAGACAACATATATCTATCCGGTGTTGGGACAATTCCTTGCCAATGTTGGAGCACACAAAGGTGGGCTAATGTCAATGGTGATGCGTCATCCTGGTCTGCGTAATCTTCTTGTCAAGTCCAAACTGAAAGCCAATCCCTTAACAAAGGCAGCAATGATGAATACCATTCACTTGACTGGATTGGGAGGTCATAACCGACCTAATGTGGTAGCATCAGAGGTTTTTGCACAGTTTGATTGCCGTATTCTGCCCGGCGTTGACCCACAAGAATTCATTGCAGAGCTGGAAACGATTGTTGGAGAAGATGTTCGTTTTGATGTCCTTGCCGCGAGAAGAGGAAATCAGTCCACGATGGATGATCCTGTGTATCGTGCTCTGGCGCGTTATGCGGTTGCTGGTGAACAGGATGCGGTTGCTGGACCAGTGATTTCCGTAGGGTTTACCGATTCGATTTATGTTCGTCCAAAAGGGACCAAAGCGTATGGCTTCATGCCAGTTCTTCTCAACGAGAAAGAGATGAATGGATTTCATGGAGTGGATGAGCGTATCTCCATTGAGAATCTCAGAAACGGAACAAGAAAACTCTATTCTGCGATTGTAGAAGTTGTTTCTGAATAATATAGAATCATCGATATACAATGACATTGTGAGAAAAATCTTTCGAAGAACATCTTAAGATGAGTGATGAAGCTTAAGTGAATATTTTTTTCTCACAATATCATTGTA
>NYTD01000165.1 GCA_002683315.1 Deltaproteobacteria bacterium
AATTCAATATTCTTATCAAAAGAATCATGTTATTTATTTCACAAACGCAGATCCACACAATGATGCTACTGTACCGGGATTTTACAATCCTGATATCAACGCGATTTTCAGCTACACAGATATAAAGTGTTCTGCTTCAGCTCTACTTGCAAGTACAGCGACGGATTTACAGTGTAAATACGATAATACAGTGTACCAGATGTATTCTTGGGATGTTCGTGGTGATCTCACAGGAACACAAAATGTAGTTGTACACACAATTGGTATCAATACATCTTCCAATACCGTGGCCGATGCTGTTTACCAAAATGCTTCTGATCTTACAGGTGGAACGGCGACGTATGCATCCACAACTGGAACATACAGTGGGATGCTCAGCAAGGCTCTTGGAATCCTCTCTGGAATCCGATCGGGTTTATACTCTCGTTCTTCCCCTGTTCTCTCTGCAGATGGCGAATATATGATCTATTCTTTCTATGAGATCAATAGTACCGATCCTCTTGCAGAAGGACATATCCGAGCGTATGAGGTTGATAACGATCCGACAAGTTCTACCTACGGTCAGGTTTTGTATAATGGTTCCAGTTCGTTTGGTGGAGCACTTTGGGATGGTGGTACCCTTCTTGTCTCTCGTCTTGTAACTGCGTCCGAAAACAATGAAGAAGATCGTGATGGTATCGGGCGTCGTGATATCTATACTTTCTTTGAAGGAGGAGCATCCTTGCTTTCCTCGGAAAGTACAGTTGATAAACGTCAGGGTTTCGATGTAGATTTTGTGACGGCAGTGGGGGGTAACAGTACAGCTCTCAATCTGATCCTCAATACTTCTTCAACATGTAGCACGGAACCAATCTATGATTTGGATGAAGACTGTGATGTGGATTCCGACGATCTTCAGGCTCTTGTCGACTTTGCTCGTGGTCTGTCTACGGCAGAATTTCCAGAGATCGATAAGCAACGTGGTACATGGAAACTCGGTGATGCTCCCTACGCGGTTCCGGTCGTGGTAACCAGTGATGATGATCTATACACTCTTGATCCAACCTATCGAAAATTCTTAGATGAGCTTGAGCAAAATAAGTATCCACCTATCGTTTTGACTCCTGCAAACGATGGTATGCTTCATGCATTCCGTTTGGATGAAAATACCAGTACAAGTGATACCGAAATCGGTGAGGAGTTATGGGCATGGATTCCAGGATATCTTTTATACCGAAAACACGATGCGAAGTGGGCCGGTCGTCTCATCGATCAGATGGTATATGGTCGAACATTCCTTTTCGATGGTTCTCCCATTGTAGAGGATGTGTGGATCGATGAAGATGGAGACAATGCAAAATCGTGTACAGCCGTTCCAAATGATTGCGAATGGAAGCGTGTAGTTGTTGTACAACAAGGTAAAGGTGGACCTCTCACACTTGCTTTGGATATCACCGACACCACTGCACCGAAATATCTTTGGGAGCACGTAGATGATAGTGATTCTACTGCGGTTGGGTACACGGTGGGGCGTCCGGTTGTTGCCAATTTCTATGATGCATCTGACTCCAGTAATCCCATCGATCGATACGTTGCATTTTGGGGGTCAGGTCGTGCGGTTGCATACTCTGACTCGGCTACATACTACAAATCAACAGAAGCAAACCTTTATATGTGGGCGATTGGAGATGATTACTTTGGCACTACAACCGCAGCCTATCAAGATGCGCTTGGTCTAGGTTCTCCGCAAGGGGATAACGGTCATCCAGAGTCAAGTTTGTATGGAAGTACACTCAACTTGGATAGTGATTCGGATTATGAGTATGCATACATTTCTGCTGCACTTGCCGTTATCGATGTCGACTCTGATGGTGATGCAGATACGCTATATTTTCCTGTGACCACGGCATATAAGCCTTCATCAGAAGGTGGAAGCTTGAGCACGATTCAGGATCCGGGTAGTACATGGATGTATAAAGCTTGTGTTGATACCAGTAGTCCAGGAGAGTTTACGTGGGCAGAATTTTTTGATCCTGTTGATGATGGTAGTCTTCTGTATCGCCCGGAAGTATACTATGCAGCCACAACAGCGTGGCATACAGATGGGCAACTTGGTGTCTATTGGGGATCAGGTTCTCCTTATGATAGAGATACCAATCGTCGAGGGTACTTTTTTGCGGTCAAAGACACTGCCCCGGGATCTTGTACAAGCTTCAGTGCGTCTCCGATTACAGATTGCGGAGCAAACGGGATCTATAAACTACGTCCTTCAGAAGGTCTAACAGCAGATCCGGTTGCATATGCTGGTGTTGTATATTTCCCAACATGGACTCCTGCTTCAGACCGTTGTAAGGGAGGAACAGGAAGACTTTACGGATTGCGTTTTGATGATTGCTCTTCCGGTTTGGATACTGATGGTGATGGTGATGCAGACAGTAGCGATAATGTTTCTGTTTCTGTAACAAATTCCTATATTTCCAGTGTAGCTGTCACAGATGCGGGAACTGTTGTATATGGAACATCTACGGTTTCATCTTCCACAAGTGAAGACTCCATGAAGGTGATGTCTTCTGCAACAAATCCATTTCTTGGTACATCAACCATCGCATGGATGGAAGTTTTCTGAGATGGAATACGGAGATGTGACTTTCCTCCTTTCAAGTAAAAAGAGGGATAATATCTTTACCACGTTGTTCACAAAAGCGTTCGGCTAAAATACGAATGGTCGTGAATATGGAGATCTGAGGATTTCGTCCGACATTGGATGGGAGGGAAGATGCATCCATGACATAGATATTGGAATAGCCCAGTAGCTTTCCATTATGATCCAATGCTCTTCCAATCCGACAAGAAGCCTGAGGGTGAGACGAATATCCGATCATCCGTTCAAGAGATAGATCTGTAGGGGCTGCTTTGTATACCTCGTCCATGCTTCTACAAGGAGAAGAGCCAAAGATGGGCAAGGCAATCTGTTCCGCATCTGCTCCTTCTAACCAAAGTTGTGCTCCTTTGTGGATTCCCAAGATGAGTGCTTTTCGATCGGCTTCTCCAAGAGAGTACGATATTTTCGCTGAACCATTGTTGGGTATACCAACAGACCCTTCTGTAATGTCGCGAATTAGTGCTCCTGTACTGGCCATATGTGCTCCTTTGAGCATGAGCTCTTTTCCAGAGAGGCCATATGCGGGAAAAGCTTGATAAAAGGCTCCAGCAAGGATGGGGTTTGCCTCAAGCAGTACACGATCGTCGACAAACTGATCGCTATAATGTCCTTGTGTTGACCCGGGTCTGTATATTGGATCTGGTACTATGGCCCATGTATTAATAACAGGATGAATATGTAGGCCGATTCCAATCTGGTCATTTTTCGTGTTGTGTCCGGAGGCCTGAAGAAGGCTTGGGGTCCCTATGCTACCTGCTGCGATAATAAGTGTTTGTGCATGAAGGGTGAATGTTCCAATACGTTTTTTGGCTCGATTGAGAATGTACCCTTGGACCTTTTTTTCCGTAATCTGCTGTACAACGGTTCCGGTATAGATGCGGGCACCTGCTTTTGCAGCCCTTGGTAGAGCTGCACGATCAATCGAATTTTTCCCATTGATAGAGCAAATGGCATTACATCGTCCGCATCCACCACAACCAGGTGTATTCCTGTGGATGTTTCCTTCAACCCAACCCAATTTTTTTGTGGCTCGTTTATGTGCAAGGTCATTGCCACTTAAGCGCATATCAGGTGTTTCACGCACCTGCATGAATTTCCAAATTTCATCTTGTTTCTGGTAGAAGGCATCTTCATTCGCAAAAGCACCGTTACTGAGCTCATTCCATCGTTGTAGGGTGTCTTTGGGCGTATGGAAACAGATGGCGGAATTGATGAGTGTTGATCCTCCCAGTCCTTTTCCACCTGCCACTGGGATCGGTGGCTCTCCTTTGGTCGTTCGAAAACCATTTTCTTCGTACATGGTTCCGATCGTTTCTCCTAATGTTTTGGGTGCATTCTTGTAGTCATAATGAAATCCTTGTTCAAGGACGACAACATCAAATCCTGCTTCCGAAAGGGTCATTGCGGCCATGGCGCCACCTGCTCCAGATCCGATGATGACAATGTCTGTAGTCCACGTTTGTGCTCCCGACTCTTCTTTCCAGTACTGGCTCATGATGGTATACAAGAGGGAGGAACATGCATTGCTTCTTGAACATCGATTCGCTCAAAATAGCTAAGTGCATATATGGTTCGTAATGCTGCAACGAGTTGTGCTGATATAAGATGTGTACTCTCCGTCCATGAGCGTAAGTAGCTCTCTTTTTCTTGTGAAGAAAGGGAGCTCATACGAGATTGTGCAAACCGATTAAGGGCTGTTCCATGTTCAAAAACAAGAGGAAGGGCTTTGAGGAGCTGGCGTTGATCGGGAGGAAGATTGGTCAGTAGTGCATCAATACGCATGATCGTGATATCATCACCACCAGAGCCGGGTAATCCTCCTCCCGAAGGGAGCAACCAATCACCGACAATACGATATATGTGTACCTCTCGATCGCTTAATGTGTGGACTTCAAGTTTTGTTTTGGGATAACTACCGAGTTGTGGAATCGCTATAGCTGCGCTTAGTAAAGCTGTCGCGCCGACACCCATGAGAAAATGTCGTCTGGAGAGAAGATGCATTGGACTCCATCAATGTGAATGATCATCACACTTTGTACGTTGTGTCGTATATTGAATGATATATCATTTCTCGGTGTCGGAAAAGAGGATGAGTATTATTTTATGAATTGTGATACAAGATAACGAGGAGAATCTACAATGTATTTTTTACTATTGTTTTGTACATGGGTATGTTCGGCTATTGCTGGTGGTGATCAAATATACGGAGAATTATGCAGCATAGATGAACATTGTATCAATCATTTGATCTGTGAAAAGGGTCGATGTACAACTCCGTATCCTCCTCGAGCAAGAAATTGTGCCACTGTTGGATTTGTATACAAAGATAAAAATGGACAGCAAGTTCAGAGTCCTTGGGATCTGGACAAAGAAAAAAGAATGATTCAATGTCCTCCGTTTTGTGGTCATCAAAACAGTCTTATTTATGGACCAATTTGTGTTTTGAATAAACGTGGATGTGCTCGTTCACAAGAATGCGAGCGCTATGGTAAATGTGATTTTAATGGAAATGAGTGTTCTCCTTCGGTCGAAGGTTGTGCTGCATCTGAGGTCTGTAAAGAGGAAGGGTGGTGTCAGTATGGAAAATATTATTGCCAGCTCAATGAAACAGGTTGTGCTTCATCGGCTCGATGCAAAGAGCTAGGTTATTGTGGTTTGGGTGAAGATTTGGTGAGTGGTAATCCTCTTTTGGGCAACGAGCAAGATGAGTATGCAACACGGTGTATTACAACTCCAAAAGGGTGTGCTTTCTCGCAACGTTGCTTACAGAAAGGTATCTGTGGTTTTCAAGCGTCCCGTGTAGGTAAGTGTTTGGGTAGCGATTTGAAGTGTTTTTATCCGGCAACTTGTGTCGCAGGCCCTCCATCTCCAGAATCCTATAAAGATGAGTAAAGTAAGAAATATTTTATTTCGTTTCTTTGTTTGTTTTGTGGTTGTAATCGTGGGGCTTGTGGCGCTCGAGTTTTTGTTGCGCTATAAAATAGGGCGCGTGCATACACAGATGCTCCCCCAAAAAATGATCGATCAGCATGTTCAAGGTGGATTTCGATACGATCCAGATTTAATGTGGTACTGGTCTTCTCTACCGCACAAAAGAATGGGGGTAAATGAGTTTGGTTTTCGAAGACGGAAGCCTATGGTACAAAAAATTCCACCTGATGTAATACGTGTCATTACTCTTGGTGATTCCCAAGTATATGGGGGTGGAGTACAAGAAAATCAAACATTTTCCTATTATGCAGAGCAGATATTAGGAAACTCTTGGGAGGTTTTGAATGGTGGGATTAGTGGGTACCGAAGTTTGAATATCTATCGACTGCTCCGAAAAAAAATCGTATCCTTTGATCCTGACATTGTTGTTGTTGATGCCATGATGTGGGATTCTCCACAAGAGAATGGTGATTTACATGAGCCCCCCAAATTATCAGGGACACTTTGGATGGAAGAAGTACTATGGAATAGTCGATTGAATTATCTTATTCAAATGAGTGTACGCAGTGCAGGAATTCAAATATGGGAGGATCTTCCTTGGCCGATCCATCTGCAAGATGTGCGAGTCTCCAGTGATTCCAAAAGAGGAGAGGGGCTGGGAAATCATTCTCAAATCGCACAATGGGCTAAATCTAGGGGAATCATGATTGTTTTTATGGAATATCCGACCAAAACACAAAAAGGAGATTTGTCCTGTTTGGCTCGAGAAGAAGAGCTTCCGAAGCCTGTATTCTCTGCCTGTACTATATTGCAAGATTCTGGTATGCACATGAACAACTTATTTTTGGATAGCAATCACCTAACTCCTTTGGGAGGAAAAGTGCTGGGCCAAGCGTTGGCCAAAGAGCTTCCCAAAATGTATCAAGAATGGAGAGCAACACAATAAAAATTATACCGCAATCTCTTTCCATTTGCCTTTGGAAAAGGCGTGATACAGCCATATGCTACGAATGACCCAGTCAAAAGTGGAACCGATCCAGATACCAAGCAGTCCCATATCGAATGTGAAGCAGAGAATGTAACAGAGAATAGGACGAACGAGAAGAGGGCCAAATATCGCAGCGGCAAGAGGTGTTTTGGTGTCTCCAGCACCTCGTAATGCTCCGGCAAAAACATCAGTGCATGCCATGAGCGGCTGAGCGATGGCAGCGACATACATGCACTGTACTCCAAGAGATAGAACCTCAGTATTAGTCGAAAATAAACCGACGAGCCATGGAGCAAAAAGAGCGAAGAAAATCCCAATTCCAGATAATGTACCAATCCCTATTTTGGCAGAGAACAATACAGAATCTTCTGCTTTTTGAGGTTTTTTTTCTCCTAAGAACTGAGCAGCTAATGTTCCAGAAGCAATTCCAAAAGCATTTGCACCAATGAATCCCAAAGACTCTATTGCCATCAGAGCTTGATGTGTCGTCATCTCGGTATCTCCAAGACGCCCTATATAGGATGCAAAGATCAAAAATCCAGTGTGAAATAATATTTTTTCACCAAATGAAGGCCAAGCTATATTCATAATCGCTGAAAAATGAGGAGAACGAGGCTTTCCTATTCGTAATCGATTATTTCGAAACATGAGAAACATCATTGCGAGAAGAGCGTTGCTTGTTGTGGCGCATACTGTTCCTATTGCGGCACCCAGTATCCCTAATTCAGGGAATGGTCCCCACCCAAAAACCAAAACCCATGATATGATCAAATTCATGAATCCTGAGAATAGTGTAAGCCACATTGGGGTTTTGGTGTCCCCGCTCGCTTGAAAAGCGACATGTGTTACGGACCCCAATAGAAGTAAAGGTCCGCTGAGCATAACAGTTTGTAGATATGTGATCGCAAGTGGTGCGATGTCGCTTTGGGCGCCACGTTCCCCAAGGAGCCAAAGTGTTAGTGTTGGTGCGCAGGTATACCCTGCATATCCAACAATCGTTCCCAAAACGATGGCGATGGTTATCGCTGTACCAAAAGTTTCCGCCGCACGAACGTCATCTTTTGCTCCTATGGAACGACCGATAATAGCAAGTACTCCGCTACCATATGCTCCAAATAGAGAAAAAGTAGACCACATCAGTGGTCCACTTACTTGCATTGAACCCAAAGCGGTATCGGAATATTGTCCGAGGATAAGTCGGTCTGTAAACAAAATTAGTGTAGAGAGAAGACCTTGGATAAGCGCAGGCCAAGCCAATGTCAAAACAGCTTTTTTGAGATCAGAAGAAGGCATAGTGATTATTTTTTCGCAGCGTGTGCAACATATTCGGCGAGCGTTTGTATCTCCTCTTTTGATAGTTGTGTACCATAGCTTGGCATTGCGCCCACACCATTCTTAAGGGCTCGTTCAACTCTTGCTGTTGTTGGTTGAAGCAGATTCAGGTTGGGACCGATTTGTGCGTTGGTTTGCGCATCATCGAGTGTGTGACACACTCCACATGGTGGTTTTGCTTCTTTTGTGAATAGCGCTCGTCCTTTTTCTTCTTTTTCTTGGGTCAGTATCGTGTCCAGATCTTGGTTTTCTTTGTTTTTTTCTTTTTTATGAAGCACAAATGCATGATCCAACCAACTGTTGTTTCCATATCCCCGTTCATTTTCGATGCGTTCTTTGGGTTGGATTTCTCCTTGTGTATCGATAGCCCGTGTGTAGATCTTTTGGATGTTTTCTTGCGAGGATGTTTGAAATCTAAAGCAACGCCATGCGTTGGAACCAAGATCTATTCCATATAGTTCAGCCGGAATCCAAGTCTCACCATTTGTGCTGTATTCTACCGCTTGAATACCTCGTTCCCCAGAGAAGGCTACGCCATGCATTGTATATATATGTTGGATTTGATCTTCATATGCATTGACGATCCAGCTCTTTACAGGCATTCTCCACATGGAAGGATGACTGGTATTCCCCTTTTCTCCAATGGGACGAAATCGGTATCCGCTTTGTTGGATTTTTGCTTGAGACTGTTCTTTGGTTGCGGAAATCTGCTGTACGTATTTGATCTGATTACAGCCAAAATATCCGGGAACGATTAGCCTCAATGGTCCACCATGGGATATTGGAATGGGCTCTCCATTTAATTCCCAAGCGAGGATACAATCTTGTTGTGCTTTTTCGATGGGGATCGATCGTTCTACAATTGATTTGTTCCTTGGGACATCTTTTGGAAGGATTTCTCCTCCTGTTGCTGTAAGATACTTCATGTTGGGAATAATTCCGCCACATGCTGTAAAAACTACGGATAAAGGAACGCCTGTCCATTGTACGCATCCCGCTGCCCCTGTAGCCCAAGGAGATCCAGAGGGACCATGGGTAAAAAAAGCTCGTCCATTTCCAGAGCATTGTAATACAGCATATAGCGTTTCAATTCCCAATTGTTGTAATTGGGAAAGAGATAGGGTTTTCGGATTCATGACCCCGGTGATATCAAGAGTCCACTGATCTGAATGTACGACAATGTCTTGACTGGGACGAGGAAGATTGTTTCGTACAAAAAGACGCCGAGTAGATGTTATGGGACTCATACCCACTTTGTCTCGTAAAGATTCTAGCGCGAGTGGTTTGGGATTATGAAGTTGAAAATGTTCTTGGTTTAGACCATCAGGAAGAGGAGTTGGTTTGGGCTTTGGTGCTTCAGGGAGAATCTCTTGCGGTGCTTGCGTTTGACAAGATTGCAATGCAACTCCTCCTGTCACAAAGAGAGCTTTTTTGATGAAAGCACGACGATTGTTGTTTTGCATGTGTTTCCTCGGTACGATCATGAAGTATATACATCATTCATTTTGTATCATCTTGTGGCAGAACGATTTCATTTTTTATATGGTTCAAGGATGACACGAAAGTACCGGTAGTTCAACGACTCGACTACTAGGTGCTGACAAACAATAAATGTCAGAGTGCAAGCTTTTAAT
>NYTD01000166.1 GCA_002683315.1 Deltaproteobacteria bacterium
AAATTCACCTTCTGAATATAAATTTTGTTCTTGAATCCATAAACTATGTTCTAACTCTGTTGCCTGCAAAACGGGACTAACACATGCATCATGAAAATAATCACCCCAAAAATCTCGAGGTTGCTGCATAAACATTGCTGAAAGAGATTCTCGAGTGAGTAGTCCCGCTTTTTCTCGTAGTTTGGCTTGAAACTTTTCTTCTACAGCACCTACGGCTACATATTTCCCATCTTTACAACGATATGTTCCATAATAACTCGCCCCACCACTAAGAAATTCTCTTCCTTCTTTCGCATCTCTTCCTTCTGCAAGCAGTCCAGTCAGCATTGGGACATACATTGCCAATGCTGACTCGGTAAGCGAAATGTCCAAAATTCTTCCCAATCCATTTCGTTCCCGAGCATATAAGGCCATCGCAACTTGAAAACTTGCTTGGAGTGCACCAGCCATATCTGCAATCTGTACAGATGAAAGAGCATGCCCATCATTATCAACACGGTTACCGGCGAGTATTCCTGTTTCCGCCAAATAATTTATGTCATGTCCTACTCGTCCTCTAAATACTCCATGTTGGCCATATCCACTCAAACGAACAATGATTAAGCGTGGATTCTCTTTTTGCAACACAACAGGGTCCAAACCCATATCTTCCAAGACTCCAGGTCGAAATCCTTCCAATAATACATCATACCCATGCACTAATCTTTTCATACAACCCAAAAATTCTGGGTGTCGAAAATCAATACACAATGACCTCTTCCCATGACTAACGGAATGAAAATAAGCTCCTATTCCATCAACAAATGGTGGAAGTTTTCGTGTTAGATCTCCTTTTTTTGACTCTACTCTATCGACCAAAGCACCATGTGCAGCCAACATCCACGTAGCAGCAGGCCCAGGTAAAAGTCTAGATAAATCTAAGATTCGAACGTCGTTGAGCATGATTTTTCTCCTTAGGCTTAGAGTACATCATTGTGGTGATGAAATACACGAAAATATGGCAGAGGGCAATTCTTGCGTTAATTATGATAAAGGAGTGTCGTCATGTACGATTGTGTTGTCATTGGATCTGGTTTTGGGGGACTTTCCACCGCATTCCGTCTCGCAGAAGAAAATAAAAAAGTAATGCTTTGCGAGTCTCTCAAGTACCCAGGTGGTTGTGCGAGTACATTTGAAAAAAAGGGACTACATTTTGAGGCTGGCGCAACCCTCTTCTCTGGATTTGGAAAAGAGCAACTATTTGCAAAATGGAAATCGAAGTATCAACTTCCAATACACTTCACACCCCTCTCTCCAACAGTCTTGTTTCGATGTGGTGAAACAAACATCTCGGTCTATCCAGATCGTGAGAAAACAATTGCTCAATTTTGTGCAATCGCCAATGCTCCCACCAAGTCCATTCGTGCATTTTTTGCATATCAAAAAAAGATCGCTGATATCTTATGGCCTGTTTTTGACGAGCCAAATCGGCTTCCTCCATTTAATTTTTCGGGATTATGGTGGCACGTACAGCGTTCTTGGAGGTATTTATCTCTACTTCCGATTATCAATAAGCCACTCATAAAAGTTCTAAGGCGTTTTAATCTTCATGAGTTTACACCTCTGATTCAATACTGTAATGCTCTTTGTCAAATAACAATACAGACCAATATAGAAAAAGCGGAAAGTCCTTTTGCATTATGCACCATGGACTATATTTTTCGTGGGACAGGACATATTCAAGGAGGTATTGGCACACTTGCTACAGCAATGGTACAGCAAATTGAAGCTATGGGAGGAACGATTCAAATGCCGGGAAGAGTCAAAAAAATTGAGCAGTCTGACCATGGTTGGAATGTATACGTTCACAAAGAGATGGTACAAACAAAATCCATTGTCGCCAATCTACTCCCCTCTGGTCTTGAAAAGATCTTCCCCAAAAGCCAATTACCTCCCCCAGAACGACAAATACAAAACAATGTAGAACGTGGATGGGGAGCAGTCATGCTCTATCTTATTATAAAAGATGACCCCTCTTTGCCAAGACACCCTCATCATATTCAATGTGTTGGAGATCCTACTGCACCATTTCAAGATGGCAATCATATTTTTTGTTCTCTTGGTGGGTCAGAAGAGAATACTGACCCTCATAAAAGAACAGCCACCGTATCCACACACATCTCAATAGAACAGTACACAAATCATCCAAATGTAGCAGCTCAGGTAGCGCGTATACAGGAAAAAATGAAACAAGTACTTCATGACAAAATCCCAGAAATTGTACCACATATCCTAGAATATATCCCAGGATCTCCTCGAACGTTTGCTCGGTATACAGCCAGAAAAAATGGATGTGTCGGTGGGATACCTAGGCAAGTTGGATGGCATAATTATAAAGGTCTTTGGCCACGACAAGTACATCCCAATCTCTGGCTTGTCGGTGATAGCGTCTTTCCCGGTCAAAGCACATTATCTACCGCTATTGGTGGAGCCAGAACCGCCAACGAAGTATTACGGAAGCTTTCATGACACATAGTTCTGAGCTACTATCTACACTAGAAGATAAATATAGAGAACGAGTTCGAATCATAAAAAATGGCCCTTGTCGCTCCTCATTTATACTATACTGGATGTGTACAGCAATGAGAAGTGATGAAAATCCTGCACTTGATATTGCCATTTACACCGCCAATCGACTATCGATTCCTCTTCTTGTGTATCAGGGACTTTCAAATCGATACCCTTTCGCCTCGGACAGACACCATATGTTCATTTTGGAAGGTGCTCGAGATGTTCAACAACAATTAGCAAAGAAAGGCATCCCCTATATCTTTCATCTGGAAGGAACAAGTAGAGTCCCCGCGCTAAAAATTTTGGCCAATATGTCTTCTCTTATCATCACAGAAGATATGCCCATACCTCATCTACGAAGCTGGACCCAAAAACTGAGTCAAAATACAGAGACTCCTTTTTGGAAAGTAGACTCTGCTTGTATTCTACCCATGTCAGTCAGCAATCAACGATATGAACGAGCATTTCGATTTCGTGATGATTTTACAACAAATCGAAACAATCGAATACTTCAAGAATGGCTCTCTCCTACCCTAGAGCATACAACCCCCTTGCCCACTCTGCCTGTTGCACCCATCGATCTCCAATCGGCCATCTTGAGCAATCTTATCGCTCAGTGTCCCATTGATCACACCATTCCACCTGTACAAGATACTCGAGGGGGAAGCAAAGCTGGATATCAACGATGGAAAAAATTCATTTTACACAGTATCGAGGCATATCACTACAAAAGAAATGATCCCAATGCACATGGTTCTTCTCGCATGTCTGCATACCTGCACTATGGACAAGTATCACCATTTCGATTGGCTCGTGAAGCAGCAAGAAAAAAAGGAAAAGGAGCTGAGAAGTATCTTGATGAACTTCTCATATGGAGGGAACTATCGTACCATTGGTGCGATAAAACTCCAAATCCAACTCGATTAAGTGCATTGCCCCAATGGGCACAAATTACACTATCTCAACAATCCTCTACTGTTCGACTTCAACAGCAACCATGGGAGTCTTTGCTGAGAGCGAAAAGTCCAAATCATCTTTGGAATTTGGCTCAACAATCATTGCTTCGTCATGGAGAGCTACATAATAATTTGCGAATGACATGGGGCAAAATGCTTCATCAGTGGACAGAATCTCCAGAACAAACGATTCGATGGCTTCTAGATTTAAACAACAGACTTGCTCTTGATGGACGAGATCCTTCCTCATATGGAGGTTTACTCTGGTGTTTGGGATTATTTGATAGACCGTTCCCACCATCGAAAAAAATCTATGGAACAGTGAGAGTGAGAGATGAAAAAGCCCATCGTGGGAGACTTAACCAAGAGAGATATATGCAACACGTTCGACGAAATGAAAACACATCCTCTACAGCAATTGTCGGTGCTGGCATATCTGGATTGACATGCGCAAGAACCCTGATTGATCAAGGGCACAACGTTAAGATTTTTGACAAAGCGAGAGGTCCGGGAGGCAGAACATCAACCAGAATTTCTAGACAAGATGAGGACTGGATTTTTGACCATGGACTCCCGTTTATTCAATTCACAGATCCTCGGTTTGAACTATGGGTGAAAGCATGGAAAAATGCAGATGTGATACGTTCTTGGAATCCAAAAATAAAACTATGGAAGAAAGATTCACTGTTAACAACGGAACGCACTCTTTATGTCGGAAACCCCAAAAACAGCTCTGTTGCTGAACATCTCGCCAGTGAAATCAATGTTCAAACACAAGAGAGAATCGTACAAATTCGATATACCAAACAAGGATGGATACTCACCAATCAACATAAAAACGAACATGGACCTTTTCTAAGACTCATCTTAACGCTCCCTCCTGAACAACTCTATGAACTTCTACCCAATCGCCTTTCCATACCTGGTCACAAAGTGCATAGCCATCCGCAGCATGCGCTCATGATGCGATTTACACAGCCTTTGCATCTAGAGGCTGAGGCAATACAATTTCAACATCATTCCCTGTACTGGTTTTGCAAAGAATCCAGTAAACCAACACGTCCTCCAGAACATCAATGGACGCTATTGACACAGCCATCATGGAGTTCCAAACACCTAGAAGAAGATCCAAAATCACTTGTAGACATTTTGTGTACAGACTTAAGCAATACCCTTCAAACACCAATAGAACCAGTTCAGCATCAGATACATAGATGGAGATACGCACAAGCAGATAATCCTCTCCAAATAGGATCGTGGTGGAACGAAGAATATCAAATAGGAGCATGTGGAGACTGGCTGCACGGTGGTTCAATAGAGGGAGCCTTTTTATCGGGAGCTCATCTTGCTGGACGGCTTATGACACAATGAAAGACACAAAGATTTGTCCGGTCTGTACACGACCTTTTGAATGGCGAAAAAAATGGGAACGAAACTGGGAGAACATTCGGTACTGTTCAAAAGCATGTAGAACAGGAAGATATCTCAATGCCAAAAATAAAATTAAGAAGTCAAAGAAAAACGAAAGGGATTCTTAAGTAAAAGAGGATCCTGATCAGGTTGAAACTGAAGGATATGAAGTTTTTTGAAATCATAATTGCTAAGTTCTAGTAAAAACTGTCGAACCTGCCCTTTCATCCACTCTTCGAACACACCATCGACATCAACTCTCTCCAATCCTTCATAGACAACAACATTCCACTGTGTACCATCGTGCTCAAGAACAACGGTTATTTGCAGATCTAGACTGCACACCGCAAAGGGATACACACCGCAATGAAAGAGTTGATGCTGACTAGACTGCTTATATGACAAAAATCCCAAATACATATCATCATCAATGTACAAACTGGGATAACCATACGTAGAAATAAAATGAAGATATTCCAGTGGAGCTTGTATACCATGAAATATTGCTGGATCATTTTGAGGTTTCACTCGATTGTGCAATAATAGTGGTGCGCCCATACGGTCTAGATAATCGATCAAACGATACCAGTGGGAGGTTGCTATCATGAAATCGCCGTATTGATATAGATCAGAATTGATCTAGATCAGATTATATCCTCTGAGAGAAGGTTCATCCACTCGTATATAGATTTAGTTGCAATTATTGTGGATTTACCACATTTATCGATGCTTTCATCTGTCGATATACTGTAG